>DASUWJ010000057.1:0-2554 GCA_036378475.1 Gaiellaceae bacterium | reverse complement strand
GCGCCCGACGTCGCCGACCTCGCCGATGATCCGCGCGGCGCCCAGGTAGCTGATCCCGACCAGCTGCGGCAGGCCGCTCCCGCTTGCCTGCACTGACTGGGCGATCTCGCGCTCGAGCTGCCTGATCTCGGCGTCGAGCCGACGGAGCGCCTCGATCCGTCGGCGCGCCAGCCGGGCCTGCACCCCTCGCTCCTTGGCCAGGAGCCGTTCGGCGGTCTCGAGCCGCGGCAGCGAGTCGAGCCGTGGCAGCCTCCGCTCGTAGCCAGGCTGCAAGGAGACGAGGTCGACGTGCAGGCGGTTGGCGGTGCGCGTCCGCTCGCCGATCAGCTGCTGACGATAGTCGCAGAGCAGCTTCAGGTCGCGCGCGGGCGAGTCCGGGCGGACCGGCGGCAGCTCTTCGCGGGCGGTCACGCGGGCGATCGCGAGCGCATCGCGCGGATCGCTCTTGCCCGCGCCGCGCATCCTCGAGCGCTGCCGCTCGGTCAGCGTGCCGCGCACGTCGACGACCGTCTCGCCGCGAGCGAGCAGGAAGCAGGCGATGCCCCGCCCGACCCAACCGGTGCTCTCCACCCCGAAGCGGCGCGCACCAGGCGCCTGCTTGACCACCCAGCCGTGCAGCGCCCGGTGGGCGGGCGGTTCGTTGCCGAACTCGCGCTCAGCCAGCTCGCGGCCCAGCTCGTCGACCAGCGAGACGGCAAGCGAGCTCTTGTGCGCATCGATCCCGATCGTGACCACGACCAACCTCCTGCTCGAGCGGCGTACGATGTGGCCGAGCGGTGCGCAAGCACGCGTGGGGCAGTCCAAGCTCCTATGAAGCGACGCCGCTCAACCAGGTGAGCCCCGGAGGGACACTCACCAGCGGAAGGCCACGGCCGAACCGAGCATGAATCTGCAGAGTCACCTCCGGGGCTCGCCGCCGCCAGGAAGTGACGGCGACCCCCGGAGGATTAACACGCATGCATCTGCGTCTCGCTTGCTATCGGATTCGTATAGACGAGACGGTCACTGGCGCTGAGGGCATGCGAATCGTCGGGCTCGGCGGCGCAGGCGAGGCCGGAGCCCGCGGTCGCGGTTCCGTCGATGTCAGTCAGAGAGTGGCGAGATGCTTTCGGCGCTTGCGGCCGCGAAACGCGAAGTCGAGGACGAGGTCGGCATCGAGGGCGTGCGCTACGCGGCGGAGCGTCGCCAGACGAGGCTCGTGCTCGCCGCGCTCGAGCCGGGCGATCGCCGGCTGCGAGACCCCGCAGCGCCTCGCGAGCTCGGCCTGCGACAGACCGTGCTCGACCCGGAAGGCGATGAGCTGCCGGGCGATCTCCTCGTACGGCGCGAGCTCCTCCAGCGCCGCCTCGTACTCCGGGTCCTTCCGGAGCTCATGGTCTAGGTCGGTCAGTCGTCTGGTTGGCATGGTCACCTCGCTAGCTCTGCTCGGATCGGTAGTCGGCCAGGTGCTTGTCGGCCTCGCGAACGGCGCGAGCGAGATCACGGTCGCTCGTCTTGTGGAAGCCGACGAAGAGGACGAACGCGTCGCCGTCCTGGAGGTACAGGATGCGGTACTGCTGTCCGGCGAAGCGTGTGCGCAGCTCGCGGAACTCGCTGCCCTTGACGGCGCTCGAGTCCGGGAAGGGGAGTCGAGGTCCGAAGAGCTCGAGACGTTCGATCGCTTGCCTCACCTTCGCCCGATGTCTCGGCGGTAGCCGCGTCAAGAAGTTGAGTACCGGCGTTCGTCCTTGCGGAGTCTCGTAGAGCCTGACCTCCCATCTCGGATTCGTCGCCATCGGCGGCGCTATAACACGCTCGTTATCATACCACGTGCGTTATCGGCTCGCCGGCGCGAGAGAGATAGGCGTCGACGAGGGCCGCGGCCTCTACTTCGGAGCCCGGCAGGAGCTTCCCGTAGAGGTCGTACGTGGTCTGGATCGACGCGTGGCCCATGTACGTCGTGATCGCCTTTGCGTTGACCCCGGCGGCGATGAGCACCGAGGCGAACGTGTGCCGCGCCTCATGGAGCCCGATCGGAAGTAGCCCCGCGCGGCTCCAGGCGCGCTGAGCTCGGCGCCAGAGGTTCGACGGCTGGAACGGTGCGTCGTCGCCGAACACGAGCCCGTCGCTGCGCTCCTGGGCCGCCTTGTGGACGACGAGGATGTCGCGGAGCGCGCCGACGATGGGCACCGACCGGCGGCCCGCGCGGCTCTTCGGCTCGACCTCGAGGCGGGCCTTCTCGTCGTACGCTCGCTCAACGCGGATCACGCCGTTCGCGAGGTCGACGCCTTCCCAGCGGAGCGCCATGAGTTCGCCGCGGCGAAGGCCCGCGTAGAGCGCGGTCGCCCAGATCGGGCGGTCGCGCTCGGGCAGAGCGGCGAGGAGGCGCTCCGCCTCTTCCGGCGACGCGATGCGCTCGCGGCGACCGCGGACGGCCGGTAGACGGAGGTGCGTGCACGGGTTCACCGCGACGTCTGCGTCCTCGACCGCGCGCCGGAAGATCACGCGCAGCGGCATGAGCGCGTTGCGGATCGTGGACGGGTCGCGGCCTGCGGCGAGCAGGTCGTCGGCGATC
>DASUWJ010000056.1:0-20648 GCA_036378475.1 Gaiellaceae bacterium | reverse complement strand
CTCAACCATGGTCGGCGACCTCCGTATGTGGCTCTACCGGACCCACTCCGGCAACCCACGACAGATGCGTAGGCGCCGACCAATCTCGTTAGCGAATCGGACGCCGCGCCCCGCGGGGCTACGGCTCCATCCTGTCTAGCGGATGCGCGTCTGGTACCAGGTCAGGGACCTGTCGGCGGGCCGCTCCTTCTACCGGGATCGGCTCGGCTTCCAGGAGACCTATGTCGACGACGAGGACGGCTGGGCCAAGCTCGAGCACGGAGAGATGAAGATCGCGATCTTCGAGGGCGAACCCGACCGGGACGCCGGCGTCGCGACGATCGACGTCGAGGATGTCAAGGCGGAGGCGGAGCGGCTGCGTGAGGAAGGCGTCCAGGTGGGGGTCGTGCTCGAGCTCCACGGCGAGGTGCGGCTGCTCGACGTGTACGACCCTGATGGCAACCGGATCCAGCTGCAAGAGGAGCTCTAGGAGCGCCTCGGCGAGCGGCGATGCTCCCTCGAATGAGGGATTTTCGCTGCTAATCGCATTCTTTTAGCCCGGGGCGGGCATGAGTTGAAAACACAGAAGTGAAGACGAGTGTTCGCGGCCAACACTCGGATCACAACGAGGAGGTCACGAACAGATGAGATCTACGCTCGCTTCCCCCCGGGTCCCGCTCGGCACGGCCATAGCCTGCCTGGCTGCACTCGTCCTAGTGCTCGCGCCCTCGGCGCGGCCGGATCAGCTGCCACCACTGGTCTCGCTCGGGCCGATCACGGTCGCCAACGGCAGCGCCGTCGTCTCCGGCACCGTGGGCGGCCCGACGGCCGGCTCGACCGACGTCACGGTCAACGGTCAGTCGCTCGCGGTCGACGCGGCCGGGCACTTCGCCGGCACGGTCTCGCTCGACGGGGCGAGCGCGCTCAGCCTCTCCCTGAAGGACCCGACCGGCACGACGACCTCGCTCCAGGTGCCGGTTCCGGCCGGCGGCGGCGTGATCGACCCCGGGGTTGTCACCGCCGTCGAGCAGGCCCTCAGCTCCGTCCTGCAACCGGCGGGGGGCTTCAAGGTCCTGAACGGCCTGCCGCTCACCGTCGGCGGCAAGGTCGCCGACGGCAGCGACCTGTCGAGCCTGCAGCTGAACGGCGTCGACGTCCTGCACCTGCTGAACCCCGACGGGACCTTCACGGTCCAGCTGCCCGGCACGACGAAGCTGATCACGCTCAGCACGACGGATAAGCAGGGCACCTCGGCGACCTCGAGCTACACGGTCCAGCAGCTTGTCTCGACGCGCGCCGGCACCTCCGTCTCGGCGGCGACGGCGGTTGGCCTCAGGATCTCCGGCGTCCGCTACTACACGAAAGGCGCCGCGAAGACGCACCGCCTGCGGATGGTCGTGACGCTGAAGGACGGCCTCGGCCGGCTCGTCAGGGGCGCGAGCGTCCAGATCCGGACCACCAAGCCGGGCCGGACGATCCGGCGGCAGCAGGTGAAGCTGAGCAACAAGGTCGGCACCGCCACGTTCAGCATCGGCCTGCGCCAAAGGGCGCTCGGGCAGCGGCTCGTGATCGTCACGACCGCCACGACACCGAGCGCGAAGGCGACGAAGCAGACCTCCGTCCGCGTACCGACGGCGCGCAGCCGCCGCGCGAGCCGGCGCCACGCTCGCCGGCACCACTAGCAAAAGACGCTCGACAGACTCCCCGCGGCAACCAGCGAGGGAGACGCCAACCCCCTCGGCGCCTCCCTCGCTACCATCGCGCCGGAGTGATCCGGCCCGGCGGCGCCCGCGACGTCCCTTTTCTTCGCGACATGCTTCGCCACGCGTTCTACTGGCGGACCCCGGTGGGGGAGGAGGAGCCGCCGCTGACCCGCTACGTCACCGGCTGGGGGCGGCCGGGCGACCGCTCCCTGCTTGCGATCGACGAGTTCGTGCCGGTCGGTGCCGCCTGGTACCGCCTGTTCGAGCGGGCGAATGCGGGCTTCGGCTTCGTCGACGAGCAGACCCCCGAGCTGGCGATCGCGGTCGTCCCGAGCCGCCGCGGGCGCGGCTTCGGGCATGAGCTTCTGAGCGCGCTGCTCGAGTGCGCGAGAAAGGACGGCTTCGAGGCAATCAGCCTCAGTGTCGCGAAGGACAATCCGGCCGTGCACCTGTACGAGACTGCCGGCTTCGAGCCGTTCCGAGAGGACGACGGCGCGGTCGTGATGCGGGCTTCCCTGGGCGGCACGAGCAGTCCTAGCTGAGGATCGGCGGCCGCGGGGCGGCAAGTAGGATCCCCCCATGGATTGCGACGTCGCGGTGCTTGGCGGCGGCCCGGGCGGCTACACCGCCGCGATCCGAGCCGCGCAGCTCGGGGCGAAGGTCGCCTGCATCGAGCAGGAGCCGGAGCTCGGGGGCACCTGCCTGCGGATCGGCTGCATCCCGACGAAGGCCTTGGTCCAAACCGCCTTCGCGCTCAAGGAGGCCGAGGAGACCTTCGCCAAGCTCGGCGTCAAGATCGGCGAGCCGACGCTCGATTTCGCCGCCGCGGGGGAATGGAAGGCGGCCGTCGTCAAGCAGATGACGCAGGGCGTCGCCAGCCTGTTCAAGGCCAACGGCGTCGAGTGGGTCAAGGGCAGGGGCCGCTTCAAGGACGCGAACACGCTGGCCGTCGAGGGCGGGGAGGAGGTCGGCTTCAAGAGCGCGGTGATCGCGACCGGTTCGTTCCCGCTGCGGCCGCCGATCGAGGGGCTCGACTCGAGGCGCTGCATCGACTCGACGGGGCTGCTCGCGCAGACCGAGGTGCCCGGGCGGCTCGTCATCCTCGGCGGGGGGATCATCGGCTGCGAGTTCGCCTCGATCTTCCGGCGCTTCGGCTCCGAGGTGACGATCATCGAGATGCTGCCGAGCCTGATCCCCGCCGAGGACGACGATGCGGCCAAGGAGCTCGCCAGGCAGTTCGGCAAGCGGGGAATCACGTTGCACCTGGAGAAGCAGTGCAGCAAGGTGGAGGAGAGCGGTAGCGGCCTGAGCGTGCAGTTCGGCGACGGCGAGACGGTCGAGTGCGACCTGATGCTCGTCGCCGTTGGCCGCGGTCCCACGGTCGAGGGCCTCGGGCTCGAGGAGATCGGGGTCGAGTTCGACCGCCGGAAGGGGATCGCGGCCGACGAGCACCGTCGGACGACCGTGGCGCACATCTATGCGGTCGGCGACTGCGCCGGCTACTGGCAGCTCGCCCACACGGCCTTCCGCGAGGGCGAGATCGCTGCCGAGAACGCGACCGGACACGATGCCATCGTCGACAACCGGGCGGTACCGCGGCCGATCTATACGGATCCCGAGATCGCTGCAGTCGGCCTGACCGAGGCGGAGGCGCGCGAGCAGTACGGCGACGACGTCGCCACCGGCATCTTCCCCTGGCAGGCGAACGCCCGGGCGGTAATGCAGAACGAGACGGTCGGGTGGGTCAAGTCGATCCACGAGACGCGCTACGGCGAGCTGCTTGGCCTGGTGCTCGTCGGCCCCCACGTGACCGACCTGGTCGAGGCGGGGGTCGTCGCGATCGATGCCGAGGCGACCGTGGAGACGGTCGCCGACGGGATGGCGGCGCACCCGACCCTCTCCGAGGCGATCAAGGAGGCCGGCCTGGTCGCGCTCGGGCGAGCGATTCACCTGCCGAACAAGAAGCGGGCCAAGGCGACTGCCTAGACGGCCACGTGGCGGTGCGAGGCCTGCGCGGCCGGGCTGGCGGGCGCCTGTCCGCACCGGCCCGGCGCCCTCGCCTGCGCCGCTCAAGCCGGCTCTCGAGCGGCGCCGGTCAAGTCCGAGACCCCGTATCCGTTTGCACGCCGGCGGCGTTTCAAAGGGCATGGAGACAGCCCGAGCGGCGCGGGGGGGACGCCGTCAAAACCTGTCTCTGCGGCAACTGGCTCCGCTGCGGGCGCGGCGGGAGCAGCACTCGATCGACCGAGCGTTCGAAAGCTTCTACCGCAAGCACGTCGCGGAGGTCTACCAGTACGCCCTCGCGGTGCTGACGAACCCCGCCGACGCGGAGGACGTCACCCAGCAGACCTTCCTCAACGCCTACCGGGCCTTCCAGCGCGGCGAGCGGCCGCACACGCCGCACAACTGGCTGATCAAGATCGCCCACAACGTCTGCCGGATGCGGTGGCGGCAGGCGAGCCGCCGGCCGCAGGAGGCGCCGCTCGAGCAGGCGCGCGAGCCGGCGACGGTCGACGAGGACAAGCCTTCCCTCGACGAGGTGCTCCACGCGCTCGCGGGTCTCCCCTTCAACCAGCGCGCCGCGATCGTGATGCGCGAGGTCGAGGACCGAAGCTACGCCGAGATCGCCGATGTCCTCGGCACGACCGTACCGGCCGTCGAGGCGCTCCTGTTTCGCGCCCGAACGAACCTGCGTGCCCGCCGCCGGGCGCTCGGCGTGCTGAGCGTGGCTCCGCTGCCGGGCTCGCTCTCCTCCTCCTTCTTCAGCGGCGGCAGCGGTCTCCTCGCCGCTGGCGGCGCAGCGCTCGGCTCGGAGGTGGCGCTCAAGGCGGCGGCGCTCGTGGCGACGGGGCTGGTGGCCGGCGGTCTCGGCTTCCAGACCGTCAAGGCAATCGCCAAGCCCGCGCCCGCGGCGCCGCAGTTTCAGCCGGCGCCTCCGCACGGGCCGGCGCCGTGGTCGAACCCGGTGCGGAAGCTCGAGCAAACCGTGGCAAGAGCCAGCCGCCGCTCCGCCCCCAACGCGACCTTCGCCCATCCGGCGCGGGCCGGTGCCAGGAACCGGGTCCGGCTCGTCAAGGTACCGACGGCGGATCGTCCCTCCCCAAGTGGTGGAGCGGCCGCTGCCCCGCCCGCGGTCAGCGGCGGCTCGGGTTCTCGCCCGCCCTCGCAGTCCGTCTCTACTCAGCCGGCCGAGACGGTGACGAAGATCGTCGCCTCCGTCCCGGTGCCGAACCCGCCTGCCGCGCCGGTGCCCCTGCCGCCGACGCCGAGCGTTCCCTCAGTGACGGTGACCGTCCCGACCGTGGCCCCGCCCTCGCCCCTGCCCCTGCCCCTGCCCCTGCCCCTGCCGCCGAACGTGGGCTGACCAGGCGGCGGAGTGCAAGAAACGCCGCACTCGCGCATCATTTAGGGCATGGCGCCCCTTTTGGCGCAACGCCAGCGCTCGGACCGGGCCTTCGAGAAGCTGTACCAGCGCCACGTCGGTGATGTCTATCGCTACGCGCTCGTCGTGATGCGGAACCCGGCCGACGCAGAAGACGTCACCCAGACGACATTCCTGAATGCCTATCGCGCCTACGCGCGCGGAGAACACCCGCGGACGCCCCAGAACTGGCTGATCGCGATCGCGCACAACGTCTGCCGCCAACGCTTCCGTCAGCAGCAGCGCCGGCCGAACGAGCTGCCGCTCGAGCTGGAGATCGCGCAGACGGTCCCGGACGAGGAGACTCCGAACGCCGAGGACATCCGGCGCGCGCTCAGCCACCTGGCCTTCAACCAGCGGGCGGCGCTTGTGATGCGTGAGCTCGAGGGCCGCTCCTACGCCGAGATCGCCGAGGTGCTGCAGGTCTCGACGAGTGCCGTCGAGACGTTGATCTTTCGTGCGCGCCGGGCCTTGCGCGAGCAGCTCGAAGGCGGTCTCACCTGCCGCGAGGCCGAGTTCGCGATCTCGAAACAGCTCGACGGCAAGCTCGGCCGCAGGGATAAGGGTGCGCTTCGCGCTCACCTGCGCGAGTGCGCGGACTGCGCCCGCTTTGCCCGCTCGCAGCGCGCCCAGCGCTCGGCGATTCGAAGCCTGGCGCTGATCCCGGTTCCGGGCTCCCTGAGCTCGTTCTTCCACCATGGCGGCGCCGCCGCGAGCACCGGTGCGGCCGCGGGCACGGGCGCCGCGGTGAAGGTCGCACTCGTCGGGGCGACCGCGATCGTCGCCACCGCCGGGGGTGTCGTAGCCGCCCGCCAGGCCGGTTTCCACCCGCTGCGAGCGCACCACATCGCCTCGGCGCAGGCCTCGCCGGCGAGAACGCCGCCCGCCCGCTCGCTTGCTGCCGCCGAGGCGCCCAAGCCGGCGACTCCGGTCGGAGGTCCCAGCCCGACCGGCTCCGCGCCCCGGCAGCCCCGGCCACGCCCGATCGCCGCGGCGGCGGGACCCCGCCCGGCCGAGCCCAAGCCGACCCTGACGCCCGGCCGCGGCCGGGTGAGCGCGCCCGGACAGCTCCGTGCCCGCGCAACGAGGCCGGAACGCTCCCACCGCGCGGGCGTAGCCCCGGGTCGCTCGAAGCAACCGCGAACGAACGCCCACCCGCGCCACGCGGTACCCGTGCATCCGCCCAAGCCTGCCGCCACGAAGCCGCCGCCTGCCAAGGGGTACGTCTCGGCACCGGCGACTGCCCCGCCGGCGGCTCACGGCAAGCGCTAAGCACAAGCGCGCGCAAGCTCGTCTGCCCCACGGCGTCAAGTCGGGCAGGCCTGGATCAGTCCTCGTCCCAATTCCGGGCCAAGCGCAACCGACCGCCCGGAACCTTGCTTCCGTCCCCTGGTCGTCGCCGGATCGGGCCGGGCTGCGTTAGCGCGGGCTCGGGCGTGGGTAGGCTGGCGAGATGGGCATCGTCAATCGCCGCAACGCCGTCATGGGCTGGGCCATCTGGAAGGTGCTGAAGCGAGTCGGCAAGAAGAAGGCCCGGGACGCCGCGCCGTCGGTAGCGGGCGGCAAGCCGAACAAGTCGCTCGTCGCCGTCGTGCTGGCCTCGGCAGCGGGCGCCACCGCCTTCCTGCGCGGCCGTAAAAGCCAAGATTGAGCGCGACGGCCGCGACCCCCCGCGGCCGCCGCGCCCGATTGGCCCGCCTTAGGCGGGCGTTCGCTCGGCCGCTTGCTCGGCCTGCTTTCTCGAGGCCTGCTCGACCTCCGCGAGCATGTCTTCCTCGCGCGGCTCGTCGTCGGCGTGGCGCCCGGGTCCGTCCGTGAACAAATGCTTTCGACTCGTGAGCTCCGCCAGTTCCAACCCCTTCGTCTTTTTGTGGCTAGACCGCACGTGGGTGCCCGGTTTACGGTTGCCGAAACGCCGACCGCGAGGGGGTTCCCATGCGAGTAGAAAAGTCCGTCACGTCAGTCACCTGGATTCCGTCGGAGGCCATTTCCGGGCTGACGAAGCTGCCCTTCGAGCTCGGGGTCGCCCACTACGACGAGCCGCCGCCGGACCGGCTGGAGGACCTCGAGGCCTTGCGCCAGGCTGACGCGTTCCGCGAGGCGAACGAGCTCCGTGCCTGGGTCGAGTTCGAGGACGGGAAGCCCTCCGCGCACGGCTATTCGGGGGGCGGCCACATCGGCGTGACGCGAATCAAGCTCGGCCCCCGGGAGCTCTCCTTCCCGGCGGTCAAGTACCCCGTGCTCCAGGCCGAACCCGAGGTGGGCGAGGACTGGGTCCGGTTCACGCAGTCGGCCGGCGGGCACATGGGCCTGCCTGCGCCGCGGCGAGTCAGCGGCAAGCCATTCTTCCGGATCAAGTCGGCCTCAGCGTGGACGACGCTCTCGCTGATCATCTACGCCGACGGCAGCTCGAAGGCCTCGCTCGCCGGCGCCAGCCCCTTTCCGCGGCACTGGCTCTACGACGACGACGGGCAGCTGGTCGAGAAGTCCGGGACGATCGATTTCGAGAAGTGGTACCGCGAGTCTCACGGGCCGAACACCCCCTGGGGCGAGGAGGACTCACCGGCCCTGACGACCGCGGTCGAGTCCGAGCTGGAGCGAGAGCTCTCCGCATCGATCATGCGGGAGGGAGGGAAGCTCGAGCGGCGGAGACTGAACGAGGGCGAGATTCTGACCGAGCAGGGCGCCGAGGGCAACGAGCTCTACCTCCTGCTCGACGGAGTCGTCGAGATCGAGGTCGACGGCGAGGCCGTGGCCGAGATCGGCCCCGGGGCGCTGCTCGGCGAGCGGGCACTCCTCGAGGGCGGCACCCGCACCGCGACCGTGCGGGCCAGGACGCCGGCCAGGGTCGCCGTCGTGCCGGCGGCCGCGCTCGATCCGTCGGCCCTGCCGGAGCTGGCAGCCTCGCACCGGCGTGAGGAGCGCTAGCGACCAGCGGCTCGGACCAGGCCTAGCTAGGCGCGGGTGCGGGAACGAAGACCCGCCGGCAGCCGTGTCGACGAAACGGGGCGGGCGTTCGTCACCCGGCTATCGTCAGCCCATGAGCGACGAGCGGATCGCGGTCGTTCCCTACGACCCCAACTGGCCTCGTCGCTTCGAGCACGAGCGTGCCTTGCTCGAGCGGCTGCTCGCGCCCTGGCTCCAGGACGGGATCCACCACGTCGGCTCGACCGCCATTCCCGGCCTCGCGGCCAAGCCGATCATTGACATGATCGCCGGTGTACGCGAGCTCGAAGAAGCACAGGGGGCCTTCGCGGCGCTCGAGGCGGCGGCGTACGCCTACGCGCCGCACCGCCCCGGGATCGCGCATCACTTCGCCAAGCCCACGGCGCGCTTCCCGGAGTACGGCCTCCATCTGACCGAGCCGGGAAGCGACCTCTGGCGCGAGCGGCTCGCCTTCCGGGATGCCTTGCTTCGCGACCGAACCTCGGCCGCAGAATACGAGGCACTGAAGCTCCGCCTGGCGCGAGCGCATCCGCACGATCTGGAGGCCTACACCGCAGGCAAGCGGGCTTTCATCGCCGCCGTCCTGGCGAGCGTCGGCGAGACGATCGGCCGTCGCTGATCGCATGATCAGCGGCGAGTCGGAGTGGTCGCGACGGCGCTTCGTCGCGGAGCTCGGTCTCGGCGCCCGGCGTCTCGGTCAGTCATGCCGGCCGAGCCAGTCGCGCACGAGGTGCATGTAGCGCTCCCGTTCCTCGACGTGGGGCAGGTGCGACGAGTCCTCGAACACGATCCACTCGCAGTCGGGGATCCCTGACTGGAGGGTCTCCTGCAGTGCCGGCGTCGCTTCGTCGTGGCGGCCGGAGAGCAGGAGCGTCGGCACGTCGATGCCGGCGAGTCGGTCCTTTGCTTGCCACTCCCTGATCGAGCCGATGACGTGGAACTCGCTTGGGCCGTTCATCGTGTGGTAGACGGTCGGGTCGCGATCGATCCAGGCGAACGACTCGCTGACCTCGGGAGGCCAGGGGTCGAGCCGGCAGAGGTGGCGCCGGTAGAAGACCATGCACGCTTCCTCGTACTCGGGATCGTCGGTCGTGCGGGCCTGCTCGTGGCGCTTGAGCGTCGCCTCGACCTCCGGCGGCAGCTCCTGGCGGAGCCGGTTGCATTCGGCGACGAAGTCCGGGAACGAGGCAGCCGTATCCGCGAGTACGAGCGCCCGCAGCCCGGGCGGGTGGGTGAGCGCGTACTCCTGGGCGAGAAAGCCGCCCCATGACTGGCCCAAGACGTGGTGTCGCTCGGCGATCCCGAGCGCCTCGACCAGGTTCTGGAGCTCGGCGAGGAAGAGCTCCACGGTCCAAAACTCGGCCCACCGCTCCGGATAGTGGCTCGAGCGTCCGTTGCCGAGCTGGTCGTAGAGGATGACGGCGCGCTCGCCGGCGAGATCGGCCATCGAGAGCAGGTAGTCGTGGGTCGCGCCCGGGCCGCCGTGGAGCGTGACGAGCGGTGGAGGGCGCGTGGGCCCGAGCTCCCCGACGATCCGGTACCAGGTCTCGGCGCTCTCGCCGCCGAGGCGAAAGGTGACGGTTCCTTCCCGCTCCACGCGCTGAACGTAAACCGTCTCGGGGTCGAACGAAAGATTAAGTTGATTCTTACGTTAGAACTTGCTTAACTTCCGTTCGTGGAAGCCGCGCTAAGGGCAATCGCGGGACCGCGGCGCCGTCAGATCCTGGCGCTCGTCCGGGACGAGGAACTCACCGCCGGAGAGATCGCCGCGCACTTCGACGTCACGAGGCCCGCGGTCTCCCAGCACCTGAACGTCCTCAAGGAGGCGGGGCTCGTGAGCGAGCGGCGAAACGGCACCAGGCGGCACTACCGGGCCAGGCCGGAGGGCCTTGCGCAGCTGAAACGGTTCCTGGAGGAGTTCTGGGACGAACGGCTCGAAACCTTGAAACACGAAGCGGAGAAGGAGGAGCGCAAGCATGGACGCAACCACTGAGACGACCTCGGTCGAGCGGGAGCTCACGATCGCGGCCAGCCCGGAGACGGTGTGGGAGTTCCTCGTCGATCCCGACAAGGCGACGCGCTGGATGGGGCAGACGGCCTCGTTCGAGCCGAGGCCGGGTGGCGAGTACCGCGTCGGCGTGATCCCAGGCCACGTCGCCGCGGGCGAGTTCGTCGAGCTCGATCGGCCGCGGCGGCTCGTCTACACCTGGGGCTGGGAGCCTGGCCCCGAGGGCGCGAACCCGGTGCCACCCGGGACGAGCACGATCGAGATCGAGCTCCTGGAAAGCGGCGAGGGCACCACGCTTCGCTTTCGCCACTTCGACCTGCCGAGCGCCGAGGCGGCGCAGTCACATGCCCACGGCTGGGGCCACTACCTGGCACGGCTGCAACTGGCCGCGGGCGGCGAGGATCCCGGCGAGGACCCCTGGATCCATGGGGGGATGAGTTGAAGGTCGTCCCCGACGAGGAGTGGCTCGTGCGGCGCCGGGAGCTCCTGACCAAGGAGAAGGAGTTCACCCGCCTGCGAGACGAACTGAGCGCCGCCCGGCGGGAGCTGCCCTGGGAGGCAGTCGGCAAGGAGTACCGCTTCGAGGGACCGGACGGGGAACAGAGCCTCGCCGAGCTCTTCGACGGGCGCAGCCAGCTGGTCGTCTACCACTTCATGTTCCGGCCCGAGGCCGACGTGGGTTGCGCCCACTGCTCGTTCTGGGCGGACAACTTCGACCCGATCGTCGTGCACCTGAATGCGAACGACGTGACGATGATCGCCGTCTCGCGGGCCCCCTTCGCCAAGCTCGCCGCCTACCGGGCCCGGATGGGCTGGAGCTTCCCCTGGGTCTCGTCGCTTCGCAACGATTTCAACTTCGACTACGGCGTCTCGTTTCACCCGGACGAGCTCGAGGAGCCTCGCTACAACTACGGCTCGGCGCCGGGGAACGCCGAGCGTGAAGGCGTCAGCGTCTTCTCGCGCGATGCAGCGGGCGGCGTCTTCCACACGTACTCGACCTACGCGCGCGGGATCGACCTCGTCAATACCGCCTACAACTACCTCGATCTCGTCCCCAAGGGCCGAGGCGAGGAGGGGCGGCAGCCTCAGCACTGGGTGCGACGCCATGACGAGTATGCAGGCTGAGCCGCCGCTCGAGGCGATCTTCGACGAGGTCGCCCGGGAACTTGCAGCCGAGCACCCCGACCTCGAGCGGGACCGGATCATGCACTCGAAGGGCATCAAGACCCGCGGCAAGTTCTGCGCCTTCACCAGGAGGGGCGAGCTCGTCGTCAAACTGCCCTCCGAACGGGTCGCCGAGCTGATCGCAGGCGGCGAGGGCAGCCCCTTCGACTCCGGCAGGGGGCGCCCGCTGAAGGCGTGGGTCAGCCTGCGACCGGCCGATGCCGGGACCTGCGCGCGCTACGTGCTCGAGGCGCGGGACTTCGTCGCGGCTTTAGCCTGAGTCTTCGCGGCCGAGGGCGGCCGGCCCGCGGCAGCGGGACGACTGCCCTAGCTCGACGAGCCAGCTTCGAGCGCCTGCCCGAGCCGGTCGAGGCCGAGCTCGAGGGTCTCGTCCGAGACCGCCAGCGAGATTCGGGCCCACCCCGCACCCGCCGGGCCAAAACCTTCGCCCGGCGCGAGCGCGAGCCGGTGCTCGGTCAGCAGCCGCTCCGAGCTCAGGCCCTCGGGCAACCGAAACCAGACGTAGAACGTCCCCTCCGAGACGGCGTCAAGCAGCTCGAGGACGCGGTCGCGCCGGCGCTCGTAGGTGGCCGCCCGCTCGGCGACCGTATCCTGCGGGCCGCGGAGGGCCGCGATCCCGGCCTCCTGGACCGGGCGGAAGATGCCGACCCGGCAGTGGTCGTTGAGCAGGTTGACGCGCTCGACGAGCTCCGCGTTGCCGAGCACGAAGCCAAGCCGCCAGCCGGCCATCCCGTACGACTTGGACATCGAGAAGAGCTCGACGCCGACCTCCTTCGCGCCAGGAGTCGCGAGGAAGCTCCGGGGTGTTCGCCCGTCGAAGAGCAGGTCGCCGTAGGCGAAGTCGTGCACGATCGCCGCACCGGTCGTGCCGGCGTAGGCGACCGCCTGCTCGAACACTCCCTCCCGGACGACGACGCCGCAGGGGTTCGAGGGGTAGTTCAGGTAGAGGGCGGCGACGTCTGCGCGCGGCGCCCGGGAGAAGTCCGGCGCCCAGCCAGCCGCGGGCTCGAGCGGGACGGTGGCGAGCCTTGCGGCCGCGAGCGCGACGCCGGAGGGGTAGTCCGGATACCACGGATCCGGCAGGACGATCGTCTCGTTCGGCTCGGCCAGCGCCTCCGGCAGCTCGACGAGTGCCGTCTTCGTCCCCGGCACGACCGCGACCTCGGTCTCGGGATCGAGGGTGACCCCGTAGACGGATGCGTAGCGCTCCGCGATCGCCTCGCGCAGGGCCGGCAAGCCCCGAAAGGGGGCGTAGCCATGCGCGGCGGCGCTGCCTGCGGCGGCGCGCAAGGCCTCGACGACATGCTGCGGGGGCCCGGTCTCCGGGTTGCCACGGCCGAGGTCGACGAGCGGGTCGCCCGCCACGGCCGCCGCTTGCGCGACCCGGGCGAGGAGCGCCCCGAAGTACTGCGTGGGAAGACGCTGGAGCCGCCTCGGTCGGGGGCGCACGGGCCCATCGTACGGGCGGGCGCCGCTCCTGGTCGCTGCCGACCGCTTGCCCTCCGTGGCCTGCGCCAGTCCTGCCCGGTTGGCGCGGGCTGGGCGATTTTTCCCTGCACAGCGCAAGTTCGAGCCGGCGCCGTCGTCCACTTTGGTGAGGACGACGAAAGGAGTCTCGATGCGAAAGCTGATCCTGATCTTGACCGCGGCGGTTTTGAGCGTCCCGGCCGCCGCGATCGGCCGCAGCGCAGCGGTTCCCGCCGATAATCCGGCCAAGCAGTGTTCGGCCGAGCGGGCGGCGATGGGCGCCGCTGCGTTCAAGCTGACCTACGGCACGAATGGCAATCGCTCGAACGCGTTCGGCAAGTGCGTCGCGAAGCTCGCGCAGCAGGACCGGCAGGACCGTGCGAACGCGGCAGCCCAGTGCGAGAGCGAACGGGCGGCGGACCCTGCGGCCTTCGCCACGAAGTACGGCACCGGCCGCAAGCACGCCAATGCCTTCGGCCGCTGCGTCTCGGCCACGGCAAAGGCGACCGAGGCGAAGCAGGAGCAGGCAACCGAGAACGCGGCCAAGGCGTGCGCGACCGAGCGGCAGGCGGATCCCGCGGCCTTCAAGGCCAAATACGGAACGAACGCGAACAAGTCGAACGCGTTCGGGAAGTGCGTCTCGGGCAAAGTCAAGCACGAGAGTCAGTAGTCGCGGCCTCGTCCAGCGCTTGGGAGAGAGGCGCGCCAGCGCCTCTCTCCGCTTGCCCGGAGTGAAGCGGAGCAGTCAACCGCTGAAGGGTGATGGATCAAGCGGCCACCCTTGGCGATAGTGCGTCTGCAACCGAGAGACGCCCCGATGCGGCGGGGGCGACCTCGGAAGCCACATACCGAAGAGCCCCCTTTGCGGCGGGGCTTCGAGGACTTACTGCGGCTCTCTCACGGGAGACTGAAGCGGGGCCGGGCGGCGGCCCCGCTTCATGTTTGGCGAGATCCCCTCGCTGGGGGAGGCGGTGGCGGCGCTTTTGACCGATCTTTCGAGTGCCCCGGCGTCTTGGCCGCAGAGGCGCACGGGGCTTTAGTTCAGGCAGAAGGGCGGCCACAGTGGCCGCCCTTCGCCGTGTCCGGGAACGAACAAGGCCGTCAGCGGGCGGTAGGTCCAGCGGTAGGCGGCAGGCGTCCGGGTCGGCTTCGCTCCGCCGGCCCTCCCGGGAGAACCGGCAGGCCAGGCAAGATTGCTCCGACGTGCCTGACTCCCAGCAGCCGCGCGAGCGGCACTATGGGCGCCGTGGCTTCCTGCTCCTCGTCGCGGGCGGCGCCTCCTCGCTCGCTTGGGCAGGCCCGGTGGCGAGCTTCCTCTCGCCGCTCACCTCCGCCGGTAGCCAGCTCCTCGGCAACCTGATTCCGGTCGGGGGCTGGCGGATCTACACGATCTCCGGCTCGATGCCGATCTTCGACCCCGCCAGCTGGCGCCTGCGGATCGACGGGCTCGTCAAGAGGCCGCGCACGCTGAGCTATGACGAGCTGACGGCGCTGCCGCGGGCCGAGCAGGTCTCGACCTTCCACTGCGTGACCGGCTGGACGGTCAAGAACGTCCACTGGGGCGGGGTGCGCTTCCAGCACCTGTTCGACCTGGTGCAGCCGCTGCCCGCCGCGACCGCCGTTCGCTTCGTCTCGCTGGAGCAGCCCTACGAGGACTCGCTCACGCTCGAGCAGCTGCGGCTGCCGGACGCGCTGCTCGCCTACCGGCTCGGCGGCCAGGCTCTCTCCCGTCCCCATGGCGCGCCGGCGCGCGTGGTCTTGCCGGAGATGTATGGCTACAAAGGGGTCAAGTGGCTGACCCGGATGGAATTCGTCGCCACCCAGCCGCTCGGCTACTGGGAACAGAACGGCTACGACCAGAACGCCTGGGTCGGCCACTCGAATGGCTACTCCTAGCCCGCGGCGCCTGCAGCGCTTCGGCCGCACGGAGCGGACCTTGCACTGGGTGCACGCGAGCGCCTTCTTCGTCCTGCTCGGCTCTGGCCTTTGCCTCTACCTGCCCAGCCTGGCGCAGCTCGTTGGCCGCCGACCCCTGCTCAAGGACATCCACGTGTACACGGCCCTCGCGTGGCTCCTCGCCCTGGCGCTCGTCGTCCTGGCCGGCGATCGGCGCCGTCTGCTCCAGACCGCGCGCGAGATCGACGTCTTCGACGACGACGATCTCGCCTGGCTCCGCCGCCGCGGCGCCCCGCAGGGCCGCTTCAACGCGGGGCAGAAGCTGAACGCGATCCTGACCGCCGCGCTCGCCTTCCTCTTCACGCTGACCGGCTTCTTCCTCTGGTACGGGGAGCGAAACCACGCCTTCCGGCTCCAAAACGCGCTCGTCGTCCACGACTGGCTGATGTACATCTCCTTCTTCCTCGTCCTCGGTCACCTCTACCTGTCGCTGCTCCATGGCCCGACCCGCCACTCCCTGAGCGCGATCACACGCGGCTGGGTGCGCGAGGACTGGGCGCTTGCCCACCACGCGAAGTGGGCCGCCGCGAAGCGGCGCGAAGCCGCCTAGGGTTCGCCCGTGCCAAACGTCGAGGACTACGCCCTGATCGGCGACCTGCAGACTGCCGCGCTCGTCAGCCGCGAGGGCTCGGTCGACTGGTGCTGCTTCCCCCGCTTCGACTCGGCTGCCTGCTTCGCCGCTCTGCTCGGCGAGCCTAAGCACGGCCGCTGGCTGCTCGCGCCGAGCGCCCGCCATCTCGGTGTGAGCCGACGCTACCGCCACGACACGCTCATCCTCGAGTCGATCTATGAGACCGAGGCGGGGACGATCCGCGCGATCGACTTCATGCCGCCCCGCGGCCGGGCCCCGGACATCGTGCGGATCGTCGAGGGCCTCGAGGGGGCCGTGCCCGTGCGTTCGGAGCTTCGGATCCGCTTCGACTACGGCCGGATCGTGCCGTGGGTCCAGCGCACCGATCACACCCGGGTCGCGATCGCGGGCCCCGACGCGCTCAGCTTTCGCACCCCGGCCGAGGTGCGCGGCGAGCAAATGACGACCGTGTCCGAGTTCACGCTCGAGCAGGGCGAGCGCGTCCCCTTCGTCCTGACCTGGTTTCCTTCTCACGAGTCGTTGCCCGAGGAGGTCGACCCGGAGCAGGCCCTGAGCGATACCGAGAACTACTGGCTTGAGTGGGCCCAGTCGTGCAGCCACACCGGTGACTACCACGACGAGATCCACCAGTCGCTCCTTGTCCTGAAGGCGCTCACCTACAAGCCCACGGGTGGCATCGTGGCCGCGCCCACGAGCTCGCTGCCCGAGCAGATCGGCGGCGTGCGCAACTGGGACTACCGCTTCTGCTGGCTTCGCGATGCGACGCTGACCCTGCTCGCGATGCTGCATTCGGGCTACCACGAGGAGGCAGAGGCCTGGGAGAACTGGCTCCTGCGCGCGGTCGCCGGCGATCCCGCCGACCTGCAGATCATGTACGGGCTCGCCGGGGAGCGGCGGCTCGACGAGCGCGAGCTCGAGTGGCTGCCGGGCTACGAGCACTCGCGGCCGGTACGGGTCGGCAATGCCGCCTCGGAGCAGCTCCAGCTCGACGTTTATGGCGAGGTGATCGAAGCGCTCTACCAGACGTGTGTCCTGGAGGGGGACATAAACGACAACGTCTGGTCGCTGATCCGGACGTTGCTGGGCTGGCTCGAGGAGGGCTGGCGGCAAGAGGACGCGGGCCTGTGGGAGATACGCGGGCGCCCGCGCCACTTCACCCACTCGAAGGTGATGGCCTGGGTGGCCTTCGACCGCGGCGTCCGCTTCTGCGAGGAGTTCGGGCGAAAGGGTGCGCACGAGCGCTGGCGGGCGCTCAGGGAGGAGGTCCGCGCCGAGGTGCTCGCACGCGCCTGGAACGAGGAGAAGCAGGCCTTCACCCAGGCCTACGACACGAACGAGCTCGACGCGAGCGTACTGCAGATGCCGCTCGTCGGCTTCCTGCCGGCGAGCGACGAGCGTGTCGTCTCGACCGTCGCGGCGATCCGGCGGGAGCTGACGCGGGGCGGTCTGATCATGCGCTACCGCTCGGACTCGGACGAGGGCGTCGACGGCCTGCCGGCCGGCGAGGGCGTCTTCCTCCCGTGTTCGTTCTGGCTCGCCGAGGTGCTCGCGCTCCAGGGCCACTTCGAGGAGGCGCGCGAGCTCTTCGAGCGCCTGCTCGACCTGCGGAACGACCTCGGCCTCCTGGCCGAGGAGTTCGACCCAGTGGCCGGACGCCAGCTCGGGAACTACCCGCAGGCCTTCACGCACCTGGCGCTCGTCAGCACGGCGCTCCTGCTCAGTGAGGGCCGCGGCCTGCGGCTCCGCTCCGCCGCGCCCGGCTTCTAGACGAATTTCGGATACAGCGACATGCCGCCGTCGACGACGACCGTCGTGCCGGTGATGTAGGAGGCCTCCTCGCTCGCGACCCAGGCGACCGCCGCCGCGATCTCCTCCGGGTTGCCGAACCGCCCCAGCGGGACCTCTTCCTCGACCGCGTGCCGCGCCTCTTGGTCGTCGAGCACCCACTTGTTGATCGGGGTCGCGATCGCGCCCGGGGCGATGTTGAGGACGCGGATCTTCTTGTCGGCGAGCTCGCGCGCCGCGGTCTCCATCAGCATCTTCATGCCGCCCTTCGAGGCGCAGTAGTGGGCGAACCCGGGCCAGGGAATGAACTCGTGGACGCTCGAGATGTTCACGACGACGCCGCCGCCTGCGGCGGACATCAGCTTGGCCGCCTCGCGCAGGCAGAGAAACGCCCCGGTCAGGTTCGTCGTCAGCACCGCCTGCCAGTCCGCGAGGTGCATCTCGACCAGGGCGATCTGCTTCTCGATCCCCGCGTTGTTGACGAGCAGGTCGACGCCCCCGAGCGCCTCGTTCGTCCCGGCCACGAGTCGTTCTACCTGCTGCTCGTCGCCGACGTCGGCCTGCAGGGCGAGCGCCTTGACTCCCTCGCGCTCGATCGCCCGGACAGTCCCCTCGGCGTCCGCGCGCTCCTCCTCGGCGTAGTAGTTGACGCACACGCTCGCGCCCTCACGACCGAAGCGGAGCGCCGTTGCCTGTCCGATCCCGCTCGAGGCTCCGGTGACGAGCGCTTTTCGGCCCTGGAGGAGCATCACGCCTACTCTGCCGCATGGCGCGCTTCGTCGGTCGGGACAACGTCCGCAAGCGCCTGGCGCCGCTGGAGGGGGGATCGGGTCGGACGCTCTACGCCGGCGGAGCTGCTCGGATCGAGCTCCCCGACGAGCTGATCGTCGTCCGGCCACCCTTCGGACTCGCCCACGAGCACGTCTACGAGAGCGTCCGGCTCGAACCCCTGCTCGAGGCGCTCGGCGTAGACCATCTGGTCGCGGCGCTGCTCGTCCGGCTCGGCGGCTACGCGGTCGGCGTCTTCGAGGGCGAGCGGCTGCTTGCCTCGAAGGTCGGCTCCCGCTTCGTCAAGGGCCGGCACAGGAAGGGAGGCTCCTCCGCGAACCGGTTCCGCCGCCGGCGCGAAGAGCAGGCGCGCGCCCTGATCGAGGAGGCGGCCGAGGTCGCCGCTCGCCTGCTCGAGCCCTGGCGGGCGCGCGTCGAGTTCGTGGCCCTCGGCGGCGACCGCGCCGCGGTCGGCCAGGTGCTGGCAGCGACGCCGCGGCTCGCCTGGCTCGGCGAGCGGGCCCTGCCTCGCTTCTTCACCGTCGCCGAGCCGCGCCAGCAGGTGCTCGAGCGCCTCCCCTACGAGCTCTATGCTGCGGAGCTTGCCAGCGAACCTCTCGGCTGAAGCTGCTACCTCGGTTCGCGCGGGTGGCGGCGCCCGAGGTGCCGGATGGGCCTTCCGCTCGCTCCCGACCGCCCGGCTGGCTCGACGAAGGTGACGCTCGCGCTGTAGATGCGGGTCGCGCTGACCTTCGACACCGAGTTTCCCGGGCGGCCAGCCGTCCCGGGCGTCGAGGAGCGGATCCTCGCCGCCCTGGCCGAGGCGGGCGCGGTGGGAACGTTCTTCCTGCAGGGCCGCTGGGCGCGGGCGAACTCCGAGCGGGCCCGGGCGATCGCCGCCGCGGGCCACGCGATCGGCAACCACTCGAACTACCACGCGCCGCTCAACGGTCTCCAGGACGAGCTGCTCCGGCAGGACGTCCGCAAGGCCGAGCAGACGATCCGGATGGTCACGGGGCTCGATCCGCGGCCGCTCTTTCGCTGCCCCTTCGGGGCCGGGCGAGACGATCCACGCGTCCTGCTCGCGCTCGCGGAGCTGGGCTACCGTCACGTCGGCTGGGACATCGATCCCCGGGATTGGGAGGAAGGCCGAACGCCGGCGGAGCTCGAGCGGCGCGTGCTCGATCGCCTCCGCGAGCGAGGGGCGGACGCGATCGTCCTGCTGCACGGGTGGCCGACGGTGACGGCGGCGGCTCTGCCGCCGCTCCTCGGAGCCCTGAGCGCGGAGAGTGTCGAGCTCGTCTCGGTCGACGGGCTCGCTTCTGCCTGAGGCGTCTCGGACGCCGTACCTGTAGAGACCCGCGAGGTCGATCGGCCAGGCGGTCCGGCCGGCCGGCGAGAGGGGGCTCAGGCGGCAGGTGCACCCGCTCGAAGCGCCGCCAGCGGCGATCGCCCGTGACGATCACGGCCGCCTGGAGCACCTGGCCGCAGGCGAGAACGGGCGCGTCCGGGAGCCCGTCCGGGAGACCGCCGAGGCCGCTTCTACAATGGCCCGGCTGTGGCTGAGCCGCCGTTCGTCCACCTGCACGTCCACTCCGAGTATTCGATCCTCGACGGGGCGTGCCGCATTCCGGGGCTGGCGGCTCGGGCCGCTGAACTCGAGATGCCGGCCGTCTCGCTCACCGACCACGGCTCGCTGGCGGGCTCGGTCGAGCTCGTCAAGGAGGCGAGCGCCCCGGGGATCAAGCCGATCATCGGCTGTGAGCTCTACGTCGCCGACGACCGCAGGCTGCAGCAGAAGGGCTACGCCCACCTGACGCTGCTCGCGCAGGACAACGAGGGCTACGGCAACCTGATCAAGCTCGCCTCGGCGGGCTACCTGGAGGGCTACTACTACAAGCCGCGGGTCGACTGGGAGCTGCTCGAACGCCACTCGGCCGGGCTGATCGCGCTCTCCGGCTGCCTCTCGGGCCGCGTCGCCAAGGCGCTCGAGGAAAACCGGCCCGCGGACGCGGCCGCCGATCTCGACCGGCTGGTCCAGATCTTCGGCCCCGACTCGACCTACGTCGAGATCCAAAACGCGGGGCTCGAGATCCAGCAGCGGATCAACCCGCTGCTCAAGCAGCTGGCGGCCGAGGCGAAGCTGCCGCTCGTCGCGACGGGCGATGTGCACTACCTGCTGCACGAGGACGCGCGCGCGCATGAGGCGCTGCTCTGCATCCAGTCCGGTGACTCGCTCAAGAACCCGAACCACTGGAAGTTCGACACCGACCAGTTCTACTTCAAGACGCCCGCCGAGATGGCCGCCGACTTCGGCGAGTATCCGGAGGCGCTCGCGCGCACGCTGGAGATCGCCGAGCGCTGCAACGTCGAGCTCGCGCTGGGCGAGATCCTGCTGCCGAGGTTCCCGGTGCCGGACGAGCGCGACGCCTTCGACTACCTGGTCGAGCTCTGCGAGAAAGGCCTGCAAAAGCGCTACGAGACGGCGACGCCGGAACTGAACGAGCGCCTGCGCTTCGAGCTGAAGACGATCAAGGAGATGGGCTTCGCGGACTACTTCCTGATCGTCTGGGACTTCATCGCCTTCGCGAAGCGGAGCGGGATCCAGGTCGGCCCGGGTCGGGGCTCGGCCGCCGGCTCGCTCGTCGCCTACTGCCTGGAGATCACCGACATCGACCCGATCAGGTACGACCTGCTCTTCGAGCGCTTCTTGAACCCGGGCCGAAAGTCGATGCCGGACATCGACATCGACTTCTCGGTCGCAGGTCGAGACCGGGTGATCAACTACGTGGCCGAGAAGTACGGGCGGGACCGCGTCGCCCAGATCATCACCTTCGG
>DASUWJ010000055.1:0-6640 GCA_036378475.1 Gaiellaceae bacterium | reverse complement strand
CGAGCCGCTCGCCTAGCCCATGCGCGCCTGCCTGCCGGCACCGGTTCGCCGGCGCCGGCAGGCGCGCGTTTTGCCGCAGGGCGGGGGCGCCGAGGCGATTGCTCCCGATAGGCTCGGCGCCTCGATGGCCGAGATCTCCGTCATCGTGCCCGTCCAAAACGAAGCCGGCACGGTCGAGGAGCTCTACGGCCGGGCGGTCGAGAGCTTGGGCGAGCGCCGGTTCGAGCTGATCTTCGTGGACGACGGCTCGACCGACGCCACCTGGGCGCGGTTGCAGGGCCTGAACGAGCGCGACCCCCGGGTGCGGGCGGTGCGCTTCAAGCGAAACTTCGGACAGCATCCGGCCATGCATGCGGGGTTCGTCCGCGCCAGCGGTGAGATCGTCGTGACGATGGATGCCGACTTGCAGAACGAGCCCGAGGACCTGCCACGGCTCGTCGCTGCGATCGAGGCGGGAGCGGATGTCGCCAGCGGCAGGCGTCGGGCGAGGCGGGATTCCTGGGCCCGGACGCTGCCGAGCCGCGTCATCAACGGTCTGCTTCGCCGCTTCACCGGCGTCCCGATCCACGATTTCGGCTGCGCGTTCAACGCGTACCGACGCAGCGCCGTCGAGCCGCTCCTCGGCACGATCGGGCGCCAGAAATTCACGAAGGCGCTCGTGCTGTCCTCCGGGGCGAGCGTCACGGAGATCGACGTCGGCCATGCGGCGCGCCGCGATCGCTCCCGTTACTCGCCCTTTCGCCTGATCCGGCTCGCGCTGCACGTCGTCGCGGGCTTCTGGCCGCAGCCGATCCAGTGGATCGGGGTCGCGCTCGGCGTCGTCTGCACGCTGGCCTCTGCCGCACTCGGGATCTACGGCGTCGTCCACTGGATCGTCGAGAACGACTTCCCGGGGCCGCTCTTTGGCGGCACCGCGATCCTCTTCGTGGTCGGGCTGCAGGGGTTTATTCTGGCGCTCGTCGGCGAGTACTTGGCGAGAATCCAGCGGTCGGTTGAAGGCAGGCCGCTCTACACGATCGAACAGGAGCTCGGTTGAGCAGAGTGCTGATCACCGGCGGCGCGGGTTTCATCCCGTCACATTTCGTCCGCCATCTGCTGCTCGAGACCTCGCACGAGGTCGTTTCGCTGGACGCGATGACCTACGCGGGTAACGTCGAAAACCTCGCGGACGTGCTGGCGCACGAGCGGCTGTCGTTCGTGCAGGGGGACATCCGCGATCAGGACGCGGTCACGAGACTTGTCGGCGAGGTCGACGTGATCGTGCACGCGGCCGCGAACTCACACGTCGAGCAGTCGATCAGAGACGGCGCGCGCGACTTCGTCTCCACGAACATCGAAGGCACGCGCATCCTGCTGGACGCGATCCGCGAGAGCCCCGTCGAGCTCTTCGTCTTGATCTCCTCCTGCGAGGTGTACGGCTCGGGCGGCGACACCCCGCTCGAGGAGACGGCGCAGCTGCAGCCGCGGAGTCCCTACTCGGCGACCAAGGCGGGCGCAGATCGCCTCGCCTACGCCTACCACATCACCTATGGCTTGCCGGTCGCGATCGTCCGACCGTTCACGAACTACGGGCCGTTCCAGCATCCCGAGAAGCTGGTGCCGCGCTTCATCACGCTGGCGATCGACGACGAGCCACTGACGATCCACGGGCCCGGCACGGCCAGCCGTGACTGGATCTTCGTCGACGACCACGCCGAGGCGATCTCCCGGGTGATCGAGGCGGGCCAGGCGGTCGCCGGCGAGGCGATCAACGTCGCGAGCGGAGAGGGCAAGACGGTGGTCGAGATCGCCGGGCTCGTCCTCGAGCTGCTCGGCAAGCCCCAGTCGCTCAAGGTGCATACCGAGGACCGGCCGGGCCAGGTGACGCGCAACATCGGCTCGCCGGAGAAGGCCGCACGCCTGCTGGGCTGGCGCGCCCGAACCTCCTTCGAGGAGGGGCTCGAGCGCACCGTCGCGTGGTATCGCGACAATGAGGCCTGGTGGAGAGCGGTTCAGCAGGCGGGCCAGGCCCGAGTCTTCTCGTCCTAGGCGCAGGCCCGGCGCAGCTCGGGCTGCTCGAGGCCGCCCGGGCCCGCGGCCTGAACGTGATCGCAGTCGACCGGGACCCGGGCGCGCCCGGCTTTCGGCTCGCGCAGCGGCGCGCGCTGATCTCGACCGAGGATGAGCCTGCCATCCACCGCCTGGCGGAGGCCGAGCGGATCGACGGGGTCATCTCCCCCGGGGCCGACTGGCCGGTTGGAATCGCCGCCCGGGTGGCGAAGCGCCTGTCGCTCCCGCACCCGCTCGCCCCGGAGACTGCAGTGCTCACGACCTCGAAGCTCCGGCAGCGAGAGCGGTTTGCCGAGGCCGGTGTCGCACACGTGGCCTGGCGCCTCGCGACGGAGCTCGAGACGGACGTCCGGCTTCCCTGCGTCGTCAAGGCACCGGATCGGCAGGGCCAGCGCGGGCTCTCGCTCGTGCGCGAGCCGTCCGAGCTCCCGGAGGCGATGCGGCGGGCGATCGGCGCCTCCAGAAGCGGCGCGGCACTGATCGAGGAGCTCGTGGAGGGACCCGAGGTGACGGTGCAGGGCTTCAGCGTCGAGGGCGCGTTTCGCCCGCTGCTCGTGACCGACCGGCTGACGGCCGAGCCGCCGGCATTCGGTGTCGCCCTGGCCCACGTCTGGCCGCCGGAGCATGCCGAGGGCGCCGCGGAGCTCGCGGCGAGTGCGGCCGCCTCGCTGGGCGTCCGCAACGGGCCGACCTACACCCAGATTAGGATCGGGCCGCGCGGGCCACAGGTCGTCGAGCTCGCGGCGCGGCTCGGTGGCGGCCACGACGCCGAGCTCTGCGAGGCGGCCGTCGGCGTCGACCTGAACGGGCTCGCGCTGGACGCCGCGCTCGGAGCCTCGGTCGAGCCGGAGGAGCTGGCTCCTCGCCGAGCGGCGGGCGGCGCCATCACCCGCTTCCTCGTCGCCCGGGCGGGTGAGCTCGAGGAGGTGGCCGGCGTCGAGGAGGCAGAGTCGCTCGAGGGGATCAGGCGGGTTCGCGTCTACCCCAGTCCCGGGCAGGAGCTCGCCGAGCTCCGCACCGGCTCCGATCGGGTCGGCGCGGTGATCGCGGTCGGCCGTAGCCGCGCAGAGGCTTGGGAACGGTCGGCCCGGGCGGCCGATCTCGTACGCTTCGAGACGGCCGATGCAGGAACTCCGCTCGAGGCGGGACACCCCGCTTAGCTTTCAGCCCCCCGCCGTCGGCGAGGAAGAGGTGGCCGCGGTCGCGGCCGCGATCCGCTCCGGCTGGCTGACGACGGGCCCCTGGGCGGCGGAGCTGGAGCGCCGTTTCGCCGAGTTCAGCGGCGCCGCGCACGTGCTTGCCGTCTCCTCCTGTACCGCGGCCTTGCACCTGGCGCTGATCGCCGTCGGAGTCGAGGCGGGAGACGAGGTGATCACGAGCCCGATCACCTGGCCGGCGACGGCGAACGTGATCGTCCAAATCGGTGCGAGACCCGTCTTTGTCGACGTCCGCCCGGAGGATCTAAACATCGACCCGGACCGCGTTTCGGAGGCGATCACCGCTCGGACGAAGGCGATCCTCCCCGTCCACTTCGCCGGCCAGCCCTGCGAGCTTGACCCCCTGCTCGAGCTCGGGCTGCCGCTCGTGGAGGATGCGGCCCACGCGGCCGAGGCGGAGTACCGCGGTCGAAAGATCGGCGCGCGCTCGGCTGCAGCCTGCTTCTCTCTCTACGCGACGAAGAACATCGCGGGCGGGGAAGGCGGCCTGATCGCGACCGAGCGCGAGGACGTCGCCCGCCGGGTCGACGAGCTGCGCCTGATGCGCCGGGGCGACGGCTCCCTCTACGACATCGCGGTGCCGGGCTACAAGGCGAATCTCTCGGACATCCACGCGGCGATCGCGCTCTGCCAGCTGGACAAGCTCGAGCGCCACCGCGAGATTCGGCTCCGCCACGTCGGCGCCTACGACGCCGCCGTCGCGGAGCTGGCCGGCGTGGTGCCGCTCGCGCGCGACCCTCGTGATCTCCACGCGCTGCACCTCTACGTGGTTCGGATCGATCCGGCCGGTGCCGGCGGCACGCGCGACGAGTACCAGCGGCTGCTCGCGGAGGAGAAGATCGGGACGAGCATCCACTTCCTCCCCGTGCACACGCTGAGCGCCTACCGGGAGCGGTTTCCGGACCAGCCGCCGCTGCCGGTGGCCGAACGGGGCGGCGCTGAGGTGCTCTCGCTGCCGCTTTCGCCGGCGCATTCCGATTCGGACGTCGCCGACTCGGTCGACGCGCTCCGGCGGGTGCACGCCCGGCTCGCGGGATGAGGCGCCGCTCGATTCGGTTCGCGGCGACGCTCGTCGTCACCGGGCTCTTCGCCGCCTACATCCTCTGGAAGATCGACGTCGGCCGGACCGTGCACATCCTCGTGCACGCGAACTTCGGCTACTTCGCCGGCTCTGGCGCGATCATGATCCTCTCCGTTTGGCCGATGGCCTGGCGCTGGCAGCGCCTGCTCGTAGCGAAAGGCATCCACGACCGGATCCCGTGGCTCGTGCGGGCGTACTTCGTCTCCTACACGGCCGGCCAGGTGCTGCCGACCGCGGTCGGAGGCGACGCGGTTCGTATCTACGAGACCGCGCGCCGCCACCCGGACACGGGCGGGCCGGTCGCCGCCTCGGTGCTGCTGGAGCGCGCGCTTGGCGGCGCCGCCACGCTCGCCCTGGCGGCGGTGGGCTTCGTGCTGGCGGTCGGCAGGTACAACGTCGGTGCCTACCTCTGGGTCGAGCTCGCGTTCGTGATCGCCACGTTCGTGCTCGCGTTCCTGCTCTTCTCGCGCCGGCTGCGCCCGCTCCTCTCGAGGACGGTGCCGCTGCTTCGGCCTCTGCGCGCCGAGCGTCCTGTGCGCAGCGTCTACGAGGGGATTCACTCCTACCGGGGCGACGCACCCCTGCTCGGCGGCGTCTTTGCGCTCACGCTTGCGGTCCAGGCCGTGCGTGTGCTCGCGATCTGGCTGGCCGGCAAGAGCGTGGGCGTCAACCTCTCGCCACGTCCCTACTACGTGATGGGCCCGCTGCTCTTCCTCGTCCTGCTCGTCCCGTTCACGATCAACGGCCTCGCGGTGCGGGAGTCCTTCTTCGTCAGCTTTCTCGGCCACCTCGGGGTCGGGCCGGACCGGGCCTTCGCGACGGGCTTCCTCTTCTTCGCGGTCACGATCGCCCTCGCCCTGCCGGGGCTCGCGATCTTCATCTGGGAGAGCCTCCACGGCGTCCCCCGCGCCGGCCTGCACCAGCCCGATGTCTGACGTCTCGGTGGTCGTCGTCACCTACAACTCGCTCGCCTGGATCGAGCGCTGCCTGGAGAGCGTCCGCGGGCACGAGACGATCGTCGTCGACAACGGCTCCCGTGACGGTACGGTCGAGCTCGTCCGCGAGCGCTTCCCGGAGGCCCAGGTGGTGGAGCAGGAGAACCGGGGCATGGGCGCGGGCAACAACGCCGGCATGCGGCGTGCGAGCGGCCGGCACTTCCTGCTCCTGAACGCCGATGCCTGGGCCGTGGGCGACGCGGTCGACCGGCTCGCCGCGTTTGCCGACAGCCAGCCGGACGCCGCGGTCGTAGGGCCGAAGCTGCTCCATCCGGACGGCTCGCTGCAGCGTTCGGCGCGCGCGTTTCCGACCCTCTGGCGCCTGGCGACCGAGTACCTGTTCCTGCGCAAGCTGGCGCCGCGCTCCCGGATCTTCAACTCCTTCTACGAGGGGGATTTCGCCCATGACCGCGTGCGGCAGGTCGACTGGCTGCTCGGCGCCTGCCTGCTCGTTCGGCGCGCCGCCGCGGACGAGGTCGGCCTCTTCGACGAGGACTTCTTCCTGTTCAGCGAGGAGACCGACTGGTGCTACCGCTTCCACCAGGCCGGCTGGGGGGTCTACTTCTTCCCCGAGGCCGAGGTGATGCACGTCGGCGGGGCCTCGCACGGCGGGGCGCTCTTCGCCGAGAACGTGCGCGGGCAGCTCCGCTTCCTCGCCAAGCACCGCGGCACGCGGGAGGCCGAGCGGGCCCGGCGGCTGCTGCTCGCCGGGGTGCGGCTCCGTCTCGTGCTCTTCCGGGGTGAGCGAGCAAGGAGCTACCGCGAAGCCGCCCGCTGGCTCGCCTCCGGCAACGCCGGCTCGCTGCTTCGCTCGCGGTGAGGCGGCCGCCGCTCGTCCTGCTCGCCGTGCCGGCGCTGGCCTTAGCGCGGCTACTCTCCGCCCACGGGATCGGCCTCGGGCTGCGGCTCGCTGCCGCGAGCGCCTGCCTGCTGATTCCCGGCGCGCTGATCGCCCGGATCCTGCGCCTGCGGGGGCTCGCGCCCGTGCTTGCGTGGACGCTCGCCTCGCTGCTCCTCTCGCTCGCGGTCACGTTCTGGCTCCACCGCTCGCTCTGGCTGACGCTCGCCCTGCTCGGCGGCATCTCGCTGGCCGCGCTCCCGGCTGCCTTGCGGCGCCGGGCGCGCATGCTCGGCCGCGGCGAGCTTCTGGTGCTCGCCGCCGGCATCGCCTTCGGGATCGCGCTTTGGTGGGTGGCGACGCTCGACGGCGACGCGTTCTTCCACCTGGCCCGCGTGCGGAAGCTCGAGCTCTTCGGCTCGCTCTCGCTCCGGAACGTCGGCGAGTTCAAGGACGGAGG
>DASUWJ010000054.1:0-44023 GCA_036378475.1 Gaiellaceae bacterium | reverse complement strand
TGGCGCGGTGCTGTCGAACCTCGACCGGTTCCTCCCCGAACCGGACGTGATTGACGAGGCGATCCGCGAGCGCCGGGAGATGTGGGTACTGCTCTACCGCGCGAGTCAGGGCTTCGACATCACCGACTCATAGGTCGAGTCCGCTCCGCGTCGGCAAGTGAGAAACGGCCCGGTTTCCCCGGGAACGCCACGCTAAGGAGACAAAATCGTCGCGAGCGCGCCCGGGCCGAGATCCGACCGTGCCAGGCTCTACGCGGAACTCTGGCTCTGCATTTGCTCGCGTTGCGGGTGCGTCGTTACGCGGGAGAGAGCGTCGCGCGGCTAGTTCATTCGCGAGGTGTTTGCCCGCTGTACAAAGGGGAACCGCCTTTGTCGCACACAACGACTCTCACCAGAGAGGAGGTGTGACGAATGCTTCTTCTCATCCTGCTGGCGCTGCTGGCAATCGTCTTCGTCGGCGTCGGCTTCACGGTGCACTGGCTGTTCATCATCGCTGTGATTGCCGCGCTCCTGTTCGTGATCAGCCTCTTCATGGGCGGGGCCGGTGGACGGGCCCGCGGCATGTGGTGGTAACCAGAACCGCTCGGACTGATCACTCGTAAAGCCGCGGCGGCGCGCGCTCGCCGCGCGTCGTCGCGGCGGACCCTGTCCCGGGGGACTCTCGCTCTGCGGTTGCTCGCGGTGGGGCTGCGTTGTGACGCGGGAAAGGGCGCCACGGGACTAGCTCGCGCCGTATCGCTCGCGGCGGGAACGAGCAGCCTGGCACGCTCGAGCCCTCTTTTTAGGCGGTCCAGACGGGTCTAGCGGTTTGCCGTGATGCACAGGCTTGCTTCGAGCGAGCACGACCAGCGTTCATTCGGCGTCGCCGGTGGAAAAGAAGGATGCGAAGCTGCCCGCTACCGCTGTGACGACGAAGATCGACCACGCCTCGAGCACAACGTCGACCACCTTGCCAGCCCCGGTCAGCGGATTCTTGATCGAAGACGAGACCGTCAGCAGCTGCACGAGGGTGAAGAACACGGCATCTCCGAAGCCGTGGATGTCGCCGCCTTTCTTTCCGCTCTCGAACACGTAAATCAGAACCGTGCCAGCGGTCGCGACGAGCGTGGTCAGGCCGAGCGCGATTAGCAGCCGTGCGAGGAGCCGTCGGTGCCGCTCCTCGAACCTGAGCAGTCGACGCAGCTCTTCCCGAACCATGAGGCCAAGCTTCGCGCCCTGGTCGGACGGCGCTGCTGGATCGCGCGTCGAACGCGCGGAGAACGAGCTGAAGACCTACCGGCTGCTACTGCGAGGCCGAGACGGTGAGAGTGAGGCCGCCTACAAGGCCCGGGTTCCACCCGGACCAGGGGCCTCCTGCGCGTCCTGACCGGCGTCGCCGATCGTCGTTTGCTCACTCCTCCCTCGGGAGCTCGGGATAGGACCAGGCGCCGGCCAGGGAGCACATCTGGCAGAGCGTCCGGTGCTCGAGGCGAAAGCTGTGCCGGTCGACGCGGTTACGCCGCCGCGCACCACCTAGGCCGCAGTCAGAGCAGATCGCCCGCGCCTCGGCCGAGTTGGGCGCGAATTCGCTCACGCGGCCGCCCAGCTACCTTTTGCGTTACCCCTGGGCGGATCAGGAGAGGTTGGCGCCCCGCTCGAGCTAGACGAAAACGGGGCGTCTGCAGGTATTCCCCTGAGTGGGCGGTGACGGGATCGAACCGCCGACCTCCTGCTTGTAAGGCAGGCGCTCTCCCAGCTGAGCTAACCGCCCTCGGGAGCGCTTGGAGCTTAGCGTCGGTCGCGGCGACTCTCGTGTTGGAGTGACCCCGGCGTCCCGCTCAGCCGCTGATCGTGACAGGCGTCCCGAGCGGCAGCTCGCCGGCGAGTCGCACGATCGCTCGGTTCGAGATCCGGATGCAGCCGTGGCTGACGTCGCGGCCGATATGCGGGGATCGCTCGAGGGTTGTCAGAGCCGAAAGGTGCCCGAGCGGCGGCTTCGCGCGGTCTATTCAGACCGGGTGGCCGGCTGCGGCGGCAGGGGGCAAGAGACGAAGGGCCGTCCGATCAGGAGCGAGCCGAGCTTGTACGTCTCGCAGCCGGTGCAGAAGCCGGTTCCCGCTGCCAACAGCGCCAGTGCAGCGACCAGCGAGCCTAAAACCGCTCCGGCGACGGCGAATCCGGCGGCGTATAGGGCCGTCGCGACGGTGAGGAAGGCCGCGCCGACGAGGTTCGCGAACCGCGGCGGCCTGGCGTCTTCGAGTGGGCCCTCGCCGAGGCGCGGCTGGACGAGTTCGAAGTAGGCGAGGCAGGGCAGGCAAAAGCGCCTGCCGAGCGTGAGCCCGATCACGAGCTGCGCGGCGAGCACCGCCAGCAGCCACCACCAGCCCGTCGCGACCGCGAACACGGAGAGCAGGCCGATCGTCGTCTGATTGAAGCGCGGCGCACGCGAATCGATCACTTCGAGGTCGCGGTATGGGTGGGCTAGCCGCTTCACTTCGGAAAGTATTACCCGACGGGCCCCCCGCGGCATTTCCCTCACCCGGCTCGCGGCTATTCTTGCCTGGCCGCCCCCGTCGACTAGCGGCCTAGGTCACAGCCCTTTCAAGGCTGTAGCACGGGTTCGAATCCCGTCGGGGGCATCCGGTGCGGGCCGGTAGCTCAGTTGGTAGAGCAGGGGACTTTTAATCCCAAGGTCGCAGGTTCGATCCCTGCCCGGCCCATCATAAATTCCTGCGTAGAGCCGGTTTTTTGGCCTCGTGGTTCACGAGGCAGCCGCGAGAAGCGACTCGCCGCGCCACACGTACCCCGAGGCGCCGACGGACCGCCAGAACGTGAGCGAGTGCTCCAGGTACTTGCTCGCTTCGGTGCGCCGGCCGCGATCGACGAGCCACTCGGCTGCCCACAGGCGCGCCAGCGCACCGCACGAGACGGCGCCCATTTCGTCCAACTGGGCCGCGGCCGAGGTGAAGTTGCGGCCGATCATCGAGCTGGTGGCCGCGAGCCACGGGTTCGGCGGCGTTGACCCGATCCCCGCCTCGAGCCACGCTTCGCTCTCGGTGCGCCACGCCGCGTACCACGCGTCGAGCACCCACTGGTCGAGGTAGGCCGAGCGCGTCTCCGTCCAAGCGTTGAGAAGCTCGGCCGTTACGGGCCGCGCGGCCTCAAGTTCGCCCACCTCGGCATGGACACGGGCGCGGAAGGCGAGCGGGCCGCACAGGCTCTGGAAGCTGCCGCCCTCCTGGACGAGCTCGACCGCGCGGTCGGCGTCAGCGACCGCCTGCTCAACTCGACCTTCCGCTATCGACATGCGGGCGCGGCAGACCCGCGTCTGGGGCTCGATCCAGAATGGCGATTCGGCGTAGCCCGGCATGAGCTCGTCGACCGTCGTGCGCGCGTCATCCCACTCGCCCGCGAGCTCGAAGTCGATCGCGATCTCGGTTGATAGCCATCGGGTCGGCTCCTCGTACCCGATCTCCTTGGCTATCTCGAGCGTCGCCCGATGCAATTCCGCTGCACGCCGTAGCTGGCCCAGATTCGCAAGCACGGAGGCGAAGTTGCCCGTCGCCCGCAGGTACTCCGGCCCGCCGACGCGGCGCGAGACCTCACAGCTCGCCTCGACGTCCTCCAGTCCTCCCGCGTCGCCAGTCGAGATACGGGCGGCGCCGATGGTGCTGAGGGCGTTCGCGCGCATATCGTCGCGGCCGAGGTCATCGGCCAGCGCGAGTGCCTGCCGGCCGAGGGCGATTGCTCGCTCGTATTCGTCCGCGAGCATCGCGAACCGGGCGAGGTTCGCCAGCACGCGCAGCCGTGCATCGCCGTCGCCTATCTTCGCGGCGAGCTCTTCGGCGGCTCTGAACTGGATCTTTGCCCCCGCGCGGTCGCCGCGAAGCCAGCGGTACTCACCAAGCACCATCTCTGCACGGGCGGCATCCTCGCCGTCGTCGGCGACGAGGGTTTCGCGTGCGCGGAGCAGGAATCTGTCGCCACCGGACAGGTCGACGTACGTGGTTGCCTCGGCGTGCTCGAGCGCGAGGCGGGGCCACTCGGCGTCAGCCTCCGGAGTCAGCGCCAGCGCGTCCTCGTAGAAGCTCGCCGCGTTGAGGAAGGCGTTGAGGGCGACGGCCCGCCGGCCGGCGTCACGAAGCGAGGCCCGCGCCCGCTGCGCGAGCTCGTCGACGTCCGGGCCGACCGCCCGTGCATACTCGAGCGCGCTCACGTAGTGGTGAGCGAGCGACTCGGCGGCGTCCTCGGCGCGCACGCGCGACTCGATCCACGCCGCCGCCCGCTCGTGTCGTTCGGCTCTGGCCGCTCGCGGAATCTGCGCGTATGCCACATCGCGGACGAGGACATGCCGGAACGCATACTGCTCCTCTCCCTCCACGGAGGCCCGTCGTTCGCGGCGCACGAAATCCTTCCGTTCGAGCGCCCGGAGCACGTCGTCGACCTCCTGGCTCGGGCGGTTGGCGCCAACAAGCGCGCCGCGCCAGAACACCTTGCCGAGGACTGCAGCATCCTGGAGCAACTCCTTTTCGGCGCGCGTCAGCGCGTCGAGGCGAGCTGAGATGAGACCTTGGAGCGAGTCGGGTACCGGCAACTCGCCGCCGACAGGGTCGCGCTCGGCAACGAGGCGCGCGAACTCCTCGGCGTAGAGCGGATTGCCGCCCGCGCGGGCGAGCACCGCCGCCTGAACGTCGGCCGGCAAGACGGCCCGCTCGAGCACCACGTGGACGAGCTCTGCCGTCTCCGCTTCCGAGAGCGGGGCGAGCGACAGCGTCGTCGCATTCGGCTTCCCGCCGCCCCAGTGCGCGCGGCGCGCGAGCAGCTCTGGCCGCGCCGTTGCGACGATGAGAAGCGGCACGTCGGTCGCCCAGTCGACGAGCCCGTCGACAAAGTCGAGCAGGCCGTCATCCGCCCAGTGGAGATCCTCGAACACGAGCACACTCGGCCGCTCGTCGGCCAGCCCCTCGAGGAACAGCCGCCAGCCCGCGAACGCTTCCCCGCGGCGATCGGAGCCCGCACTGTCCTCGGAGACGCCGATCAACGGCCGCAGCATCAAGCGGATCCACTCCACGTCGTCGGCGGCGCAGACACGCGCCACCACCTCGGCGAGCTTCGCCTCGGCGACCTCGCCGGAATCGCTCTCTAGGATTCCCGCTTCGGCCTTCACCATCTCTCCGAGGGCCCAGTAGCTGACGCCTTGCCCGTAGGGGAGCGAGCGCCCCTGCCGCCACCGGCTCAGCTCAGGCTCGCGCTCGATCGCCGCCGACAACTCCTGCACGAGGCGGCTCTTCCCCATTCCCGGGACGCCGACGATGGTCACGAGCTGCGGTTCGCGCTCGGCGCGGGCGCGCGCGAGCGCGTCGAGTAACTGATCGAGCTCGCGCGCCCGGCCGACGAGGCGCGTTCGCGGCCGAAGCTCGACGTCGACCCCGAACAGCGAGCGCGCCGCCACGGCCTCCCAAACGGGTACCGGCCGTTGCTTCCCCCTCGCCTCGACCGGCGGGTGCGGCCGGTACTCGATCGCCAGCTCCGTCGCACGCTGCGTCGCCTCGCCGACCAAGATCCCGTTCACCGGCGCCGCGCTCTGGAGCCGGGCGGCGGTGTTGATCACGTCGCCGGCGACGAGGCCTTCGCCCATCTCCACTCGCGCCCCGACGCTCACGAGCGCTTCACCCGTATTCACCGCCAGTCGTACCTCAATGCCGCCCTCGTCAAGGGCCCAGTCGCGGATCGCGAGCGCCGCGCGCACCGCTCGCTCGGCGTCGTCCTCATGCACTGCGGGCGCGCCGAACACGGCGACCACGGCGTCGCCGATGAACTTCTCGACCGTTCCTCCGCGCCGTTCGAGCTCAGCTCGAACGCGAGAGTGGAACGACGACAACTCCGCGCGCACGTCCTCCGGGTCGAGCCCCTCGGCCCGTGCGGTCGAGCCAACGAGATCGCAGAAGACAACCGTCACGACTTTTCGCTCCTCGACCTTGGGACGAGCACCGGCAAGAGGCGTGCCGCACTCGGAGCAGAACTTGGCGGCGGCTGCATTCTCGGAGCCGCACGACGGACAGACCTTGAGCGAAGCGTCGCCCGCCATAGCCGTCTAAGCCTATGGCACCGGCCCGCCAAGATCGCCGCCGCCGAGCCGGCCGACTGTCACGACAGCACACCAGGCAGTCGGCTTCGCCCATGCGCCAACCGGAAGCGCCCCAGCGTTTCGCCCCGCTCGGCCGCGGAAACCCTGGCGGTAAACCTCGCCACCCGCCCGAGGAGGAGCGATGCCGACCGATTCCGAGAACCTGACGAAGGAACAACTGCTGAACAAACTCGGCGCTGAGCGCAAGGACGAGCTGATCCAGGCGCTCGGTTCGCACTTCACCAAGGACGAGCTTCTCGACATGCTCGGCTCGCGGCTCAACAAGGACGACCTGGTCGACATTCTCGACTCGGCCGAGGACTCGAAGCGGAGCGAATCGGACCGTGGCGAGAGGACGCGGCCGCGAGAGGAGTCAAACGAGCGCCGATCAGAGGATCGCCGCGACGACAAGAGTCTCGACTGGAACGCTCAGCTCGCTTGGGCGCAGCCACCCGCGCCGACACCGGCGCCGGTCAGGTACACGGGCGCGCCGCCCTCATTCCCCGGCGAGAGGGTCCGAGTCGATCTTTCGGGGCTCCCCATGCTCGGGATCTTCGCCGGGCGCGGGGCGAGCGCGGCAGGAACGATCACCGGCGTCGATGCCCGCCGCCGGGAGGTCAGGGTCTACCTCGACGCCGTTTTCGACGGTCAGAAGGAGATCGTCGTTCCGCCCGAGCGAGTGATCCCCGAGTCCTAGGCGGCCGCTCCGCCGCCGTTGCTCGAGCCGTCGAGCTGCAGCCCGAGCTGCTGGGCTAGGCCGAGGTAGTCCCAGCTCGACCATTCCTCGACGATTCGACCCTTTGCGAGCTTGAAGAGGACGAGGCCGTCCATCTCGGCGGCACGGTCGCTTTCGGCGTGGATCGCCCGGACATGGACCCGGGCGGCGACCTCGTCTCCGGAGGCGACCGTGTCCTTGACCTCGAAACGCCGCTCGCCGAAAACCTTGGCGTGGGCCACGGCCTGGTCGGTGAGCGTGTCGCGGTCACGGTCCTCGGTGCCGGCGAGCGCGTGAACGTGCCCGGAATAGTTCCGGTCGACGAGGCCGCGTAGCTCCTCCGCCGAGCCGTCCTCCCACGCTTTGAAATAGTTGCGGACGACGGCTTCTGGCCTGGAATCGCTCCGGCGCCTTCGCTTCTGCGCGAGCAGGAAGGCCGTCGCAAGAGCCCCTGTCGCGAGCCAGATCTCGCGTCTCATAGTCCTTCAACCGTTAGCACGTTTCGGCGGTTACGGGTCGGGAACGCTCCCCGCAGCCTGCCAGCTGAACGACCAAGGGGGTCCGCATGGCCGTCATGCAACGTGAATCTTCTGCCGGATACATCACCCGGGCGCCGCGGTCGAGCGGTCTCGCGGACGTGCTCGAAATCCTGCTCGACCGGGGGCTCGTCATCGACGCATTCGTACGCGTCTCACTCGTCGGGATCGAGCTGCTGACGGTCGACCTACGGGTCGTCGTCGCAAGCGTCGACACCTACCTCCGCTTCGCCGAAGCGGTCAACCGCCTCGATCTGCGCGCAGTCGACGAGTCGCGCAGCGTGCCTGAGCTCTTCGAGAAGGGCAGCGAAGAAGTCGCCCAGAGCGAGTCCAAGGGCGCGATCGAAGGCGGAATGGATGCGATCAAGGAGAAGGTCGGCCTGGGCGGCGGAGGGGAGAGGGACAAAGAAGAGGAGGACAAAGAAGAGAGCGGCAGCCGCGGCGGGAGGGGCCGGAGCAACCAGTGACCCCCGGCAACGCCGTCTGCGCGTACGGGGTCGTCGCGAAGCGGAAGCTTCCTTCGCGGCTCGCTCGCCGCGGCATCCGACTCGTCGGTCACGGGTCCGTCGCAGCGCTCGTCGCCCGGGTGAGCGCCGAGCCGCAGCGGGCGACGCGCCGTGCGCTGCTCGATCACGCCGAGATCGTCGAAGATGCCTACTCCTGGACGACGATCCTGCCGCTGCGCTTCGGCAGCGTCTTCCCGGACGAGGCTGCGGTTCGCGAGCTCCTGCTCGAGCCGAACGCGGACCTCTTCGAGCAACTGCTCGAGCGGCATGCCGGAGTGGCCGAGCTCACGCTCAAGGCGTCCTACGACCAGGAGGCGCTGCTCGCCGAGCTCGTCGCGTCGGGTCCGGGTCTCGGCCGACTGCGTGAGCGGTATCGCTCGCAACCGACGTTAGAGAACGGAATCGCACTCGGCGAGAAGACGGCCGCGCTGCTCGAGGCCCGGCGGGACCGAGACGCCGACCGGATCCTCCGCACGATCGAACCGCTCGCCCTCGACCTTCGGGTCGGCGACGTCGGTCTGGAGGGCGGCGTCGTCAACCTCGCCGTCCTGGTCGAACGCTCCAGGGTCGGCGAGGTCGAGGACTGGCTCGAGGCGCTCAGCCGTGATCTCTCGCCGCCGATTCGGTTCAGGCTCGTCGGCCCCCTTCCGCCGTACAGCTTCATCGACGTCCCCGTAGCGGTGGCCGCCTGATGGGGTTGATCGGAGGCCTGCTGACCCTCCCGCTCGCACCTGCGAGAGGGCTGGTCTGGGTGCTCGAGCAGGCAGTCGAGGAGGCCGAGGCGCAGTACTACGATCCCCGGCGGATCAGAGCCGAACTCGAGCGCGCCGAGGCGGCACTCGAGGCGGGGGAGCTCGACGAGCAGGAGTACCTCGCGATCGAAGAGGCACTCTTCGACCGCCTCGCGGGCGGCCATGACTGAGGGAAGGCCACGCGGTTCCTCGGGGTCGCGGCGGCGAAAGCTCGACGCCGCCGCGGCTGCCACTCGTGCCAGGGAGCAGCTCGAGCAGCTGCTCGGGCGGCAGGTCGAGACGATTTCGTCCTTGTCGCGGAACGGCACGCAGGGGTGGGTCGTCGCGGTCGAGGTCGTCGAGCTCGAGCGGATTCCCGAGTCGACGAGCCTGCTCGGCAGCTACGAAGTCAAGCTCGACGGCGACGGCGATCTCGTCGAGGCGAGGCGGATCCGCCGCTACTCGCGAAACCAGGTGGACAGCCAAAGCAAGGAGGAGGAATGAGCTCGATCGAACGGCGGACCGTCGCTCCCGCTGCGATTCACCCCTCGAGCGCGAGTCTCGCCGACATTCTCGAACGCGTCCTCGACAAAGGGGTGGTGATCGCGGGCGACATCGGCGTGAACCTGCTCGACGTCGAGCTGCTCACGCTCAAGCTCAGGCTCCTGATCGCCTCGGCGGATACCGCCCAAGCGATGGGGATCGACTGGTGGAAGAGCGACCCGAATCTCAGCTCGAGGGCGCGCGAGCTGAGCGAGGAAAACCGCGAGCTCCGCGAGCGGCTCGAACGGATCGAGTCGCTTCTCGCTGGCGCGAACGGCAATGCGGTGTCTCAATTGGCGAGCGCGCATGACGAGCCGGCGACTCGCTGACGAGCTGCGCGCCGCTTTCGCGAGCCGGGGTGCCGGCGAGGTTGAGCCGCTGATCGAACAGGCTGCGGCCGAAGCGCGCGCCGCGCTCGTCGCGCAGCTGAAGGACTTGATGGTCGAGGACTTACTCGAGCGAGCCCGTCAGGCGCTTGCCCCAGCCAAAGCCGCGGCCGGCGAACCTCGTCTTAGCCTCGTCGGAGTCGTACGGGCCGACCTGAGCCTCGAGGCTCGGGGCGTCGAACTCGTGCAGGTCGGCAGCCTCGCGGCCATCGTCGCGAAGCTCCGGCAGGACGAAACCGAGGACCCCTCGGTGCTCGAAGGCAGGCTCCGCGCTCACAACGATGCGCTTCTGGCCGCCCTCGAGGAGGGAGCGGTCGTCCCCGCACGCTTCGGCACGCTCTTCGCAGGTCCTGCAGAGGTCGCGGGGTGGCTCGAGCGCAATGAGGGCACGCTGCTGGAAGAGCTCGACCGTCTCGGCGGCTGCGTCGAATGGACCTTTGCCGTCTCAGAGCGGCCTGTGCCGGTGGAAGAGCCTGAGACGGTGGCGGCCGGCCCCGCGGCGACCTACCTCGAACGCCGTCTCGCTGAGGGTGAGTTCGCTGCGCAGCGCCGGCGGGAACTCGCGGAGAAGGTCGGCGGCTGGCACGAGTGCTTGGCCAGGGGCGCCGAGGAAGCTGTTCTGCTCGCGAGCGACGCGCTCCTAGACGGCGCCTATCTCGTTCGGCGCGCCGATCAGGCTGTGTTCGACGCTGCGCTCCTCGAGGTCCAATCCGAGCTCGACGAGTTCGAGCTCGAGTCGCGCCTGACCGGCCCGTGGCCGCCGTTCAACTTCGTCTCGGCCGAGCTCAGATGAGCTCGAGCCTCGATCGCGGTGCGACCGGCCTCGTCGATCTACTCGACGGGCTGCTCGACACGGGTGTCGCGGCCAGCGGCGAGATCACGCTCGCGCTCGCGGGGATCGACCTCGTCCACGTCGAGCTGCGCGCCTTTCTGGCCTCCGCGGAGGCGAAGCGCCGCGCCGGGGAAGGCAAGACGCGAGGGCGGCGCGAATGGATCGCCCCACCGCGCCGCCGACCGCCCGTGGAAGCGGTGCCGAGCCGGATCGACGCCGATTCGGATTCCTGGCAGACCGGGCTCGCGCGGCTCGTGCTCGTGCTGGCCGAAGTGATCCGCGAGCTGATGGAGCGCCAAGCGCTCCGGCGCATGCAAGCCGGCTCCCTGGCAGAAAGCGAGGTCCGTCGCCTGAGCGTCGCCTTCAGCGAGCTCGACGAGCGGCTCGACCGCCTGTACAGCGACCTCGTCGCTGATCCGAAAGCTGATCTGCCCGAATTGCTCGGCGGCATTCAGGCACGCGTTCCCTGAGCGCGCATCCGCAGGCACTCGTAGCTCAAGCCCCGGGGTCGCACTGCAGTGCCTCCAGGTACCAGGCGTCGAAGGCGATGACGTTCGCCTCTCGCGAGGGGGAATAAGGCCCGGGAACGTATGCGGACGACTCGACTCCGCGTTGGTTGCCCTCGCACAGTGACCAGTCCTGTTCGCTCGTTCGCTCCCAGAAAGGCAGTAATCGTTCGAGGTCGTAGTCGACCCCTTCCTCGGCGGCCGCGGCGACGAGCCACGCCACCTCGATCCTCGATCTGGACCGGCCGGCGGGAAGGATGCGCGTCGTGACCGCGTGATCGGCACTCGCGTGGGCCCAGAAGGACGGCAGTACGCGCAGGCGGACAGTGCCGACATCGTGGGAGCCGTAGGTGCCCATCGGTGGAGCGACAGGCCGACCGTCGAGGGATTCGGTCACGAATCCGGGGACCGTCGCCGTCCGGTTCGCAGACCACCAGCGTCCCGGCGTCGGGAACGCGGCGAGGCCGACTTCGTCGTGGTCGACCTCGAGCCCGCGCGCACGAAGCTCCGCGGTGCGAGCCACCAGTTCGGCCGTCGTCCGGTCGCCCGGGCGCGCCGTGTCGTAGTTGGCGCGAACGTAGTCCGGATGCCCAACATGGCAGTGGTACGAGGTCGTGAACGCGGTGATCGCCTTCACGCGGACGATCCCGTCGTTCATCTTCGCTCTCTACCTCGTCACGGTCGTCGGCCTGGGCCCGTACGCAGCCGCGCTCGCCTTGTCGGTGCACTCGGTCGGCACGCTCGGAAAGCTCTTTGCCGAGACGATCGAAGACATGAGTACCGGTCCGGTCGACGCGCTGCGCGCGGCAGGCGCGAGCCGACTGCAGCTCTTCCTGCACGCGGTCCTGCCGGGCGTAGCCCCCTCGTTTGTGAGCCTGACGCTCTATCGATATGACGTGAACGTGCGCGACTCGCTGGCGACTGGCTTCGTCGGCGGGGGCGGAATCGGCTTTCTGCTCTTCAACTCGATCCAGCTCTTTCAATACCGAGCAGCGGCGATGGAGCTGCTCGTCTTGTTCGTCGTCCTGCTCGCAGTCGAGCGTGTCTCGACCTTGCTGCGTGCCCGAATCGTCTGACGCGTCGAGAGAAGCCAGGCCAGGTCGAGTACGCCGCGCGACCTGGCCGAAGATCGGGTTCGCGACGGCCGCGGTTCGCGATCTCAAACAACGGTCACAACTGCAAGGCGGTCAGGATGCATTCGCCCGCGGGCCTGTCGCAGGCGTGATCGTGCGTGCCTCAGCCGCTGCCGGCGACCAGACTTCCGCGACCGAACTTTGCCAGCTCATCGTGGTCGGCGAGGTCGAGCCGCAGCGGCGTCAGCGAGACAGAGCCCTCATGAAACGCCGAAAGGTCGGTTCCGTCGGTGAACTGCTCGAGCCGCGCGACCGTGAACCAGTACAGAGGCCGGTGCATCGGATCCTCGCTCGGCACGACTCGGCCGTCATACTGATCGGCGGCTTGCGCCGTCCAGCGGATGCTGCGCGGCTCGCGAGGAAAGTTCACGTTGACGAGTCGCGGACATTCGTCCTCCAACAGCAGCTCCAGCACCTGATCGATCCACGGCTCGAGCGTGCGGAAATCCGGGTCGTCATCGTCCACCGGAGTGCTCAGCGCGATGCCGCGGATGCCGAGCAATGCCGCCTGCTTCGCGGCGGCGAGAGTTCCCGAATGCCAGATCGCATTGCCGAGATTGGGGCCGAGGTTGATGCCTGAGAGAACGACGTCCACCTTCTCCCAGTGATAGGCCCCGAGCGCCACGCAGTCCGCGGGCGTGCCGTCGACACGATAGGCCTCGATTTCCTCGAAGACCCTCGCCGGCCGGTAGCGCACGGGCCGTGCCGAGGTGATGGCGTGACTGGCGGAGGACTGCTCGACGTCAGGCGCCACGACTCGAACGTCCCCGAACCGCCCTGCTGCTCTGGCCAGCGCCGCAATGCCCGGGCTGTAGATGCCGTCGTCGTTCGAGACCAGAATGCGCATCTTGTACGGAGACTGCCCTGAAAATCGCCCTCCTACACAACCCCGGCGCGGGGGATGAGGACCACGGTCCCGAAAGCCTCGGCGCACTCGTCGAAGGCGCCGGGCACAAGGTCGTCTACGGCGCGACTGACGAGCCTGGCTGGGAGCAGATCCTCGAAAGCTCGTTCGATCTCGTCGCGATCGCCGGTGGCGACGGAACGGTCGGAAAGGTCCTTCCGCGGCTCGCCGGCTCCTCGGTGCCCGCGACACTCCTGCCGCTTGGGACCGCCAACAACATCGCCGCATCGCTCGATCTGCTCGCAGATCTCGACGAGTTAGTCGCAGGCTGGACCACAGGCGAGCGCCGCCGTTACGACCTCGGCACGGTCACGCTAGGGGATGGCGAAGCCTGTTTCGTCGAGGGGGTTGGCGGCGGCGTCCTCGCCGAGGCGATCGCGCGGGCAGGCGCGTCCGCGAGCGAGTCGACGGACGAGATTGAGCTCGGGTTGCGGACCCTAGGCCACGTTCTCGCGACGGCGGAGCCGCGCCGGTGGCGGCTACGACTCGACGGAATCGAGGAATCACGCGACCTGCTCGCTGTCGAAGCCTTGGTGATCGCCCCCGCGGGGCCGGGGATCCCTCTCGCGCCTGCCGCGGATGTCGGCGATGCGATGCTCGACGTTGTCTTTGTCGGCGAGAGCGAGCGGGAAGAACTCGCGAACTACGTCGCCGGTCGGCTTGCGAGTGGGTCGCCTCCGCCGCCGCGACTTCCGATTCGTCGTGCCGAGATCTCAGACTCGCGGGGCCGGCCGAGGCGCACCTGCGGGTGGACGACGAACCGCTCGAGAACGACGGCTCGCTCGCTGCCTCGACGGGGATGCTCCCCGTTGAGATCCTGATTCCGGCCTTGTAGAAGCAAATGGCATTCGTCCCCAAGCCGCGGGCGCGTCGACAGAGCTCACGCTCGACCGTTCATCATTCGCGCCGTTGTGATCATGCTCCTCGGGTGGTGGCTCTTTCGCGACATCTTCCGGGAACATCGCTGGCTTAGGCGCTTCTTCGGCCTCTTCATCATGCTCGAGTTTTTCTTCTGGGCGAGTTCCTTCGCGCTCGTGCTCTATCTCATCTCGAGGCACAAAGGCTAGGGCCCGGGGCAGGGACGCGGGCCGCGGCGCGTGGAGCGGATTACCCGGGCTGTGGCGCTCGACCCGCAGACCGCGCCCTGCGTCCTACGAGCGGCAAGAGGGACGCCGGGGCGGGCGTCCCTCTTGCTTTACCGTCAAGCTCGTTCGGTTAGCGTGAGCTGCCAGAGGCTGCGAGGACCCTGATCTTCTCGGCGACGAGGCCCTGGTCGAGCTGGGCGCTGTTCGTCTCGGCGAGCACCATGATCCGCTCGCCCTGCTTCAGATCGGAAAACGAGAGCGCCTGGCCCTCGGAGACGATCTTCGTATTCGCATCGATTGCGACGCTGACCTGCTTGCCCTGCAGCTCACCGTCACGCGGGCCGGTCCTCTCGACCTGCACCTGCAGCGAATCGCTGCCGAGCGAGGCGATCGAGCCGGCGAAGTGGAGCGTGTGAGGGTGGGCAGCGGGGGCGGGGCTCTGATCGCGCAAAGCGGCCGAGGCCGGGACCACGAAGATCACGGCGGCCAGGGCGATCACCAGACGTACAGAGAACTTGTGCATTGGTTCCTCCAGGTTGGGATTTGCTGGGCCTAACCCGGACGATCGGCGCGCGTGTTACGGAACGGTTCCCTTGACGTAAGGACGCGGTAAGTTGGCTGCCCGCTTCACTCGATCGAGCGAGCGCCAGGCGTCCTCGCTCGTCGCCGGGCTCAAGCTGGCGCCGAGGTTTCGCTGGCCCGTCCTCAGCTTTCGGTGCCCGAGCGGCCATGCCGGCCGCGTCGCCGAGGTCCCGGCGAGGCCCGTCTTTCCCTGCCCGAGAAGGAGGTGGCGAGGAAGCAACCGCGAATACGCGCCGGGCGAAGATGGCGCAGGGCGAGGGACAGGCGGGCGTGGCTTCCCCTCCGGGCAGGCTGTATCCACCACCTCCGCGTGCAGAGCCGGCGTGGCCTGCGCAAGCCGCGGTGTTGGGAGCGATCGCGTTCCAGCTGCTGCTGCCAAAGCGGCTCGCGGCTGGCCCGACCTGGCTGGTCCCGGCTCTCGAGGGATTGCTGCTGCTCGGCCTGGCGATCGCCACTCCCCGCCAGCTGGAGCGCGAGCACACCCTTCGCCGTCGCACGGCCCTCGGCCTGACGATCCTGGTCAGCGCGACGAACATCAGCTCGCTTGTACTGCTCAGCCTCGACCTGCTGCGCCATGGCTCGCCCAACCCCCGCGAGCTGATCTCCGCCGGGGTACTGATCTGGCTGACCAACGTGATGATCTTCGGTCTCTGGTATTGGGAGACCGACCGCGGAGGACCCGGCAAGCGCGCCGCCGGTCACGACGGCTCGCCCGACTTTCTCTTTCCACAGATGAACGACGATCGGATCGAGCCCCCCGACTGGCGTCCGCAATTCATCGACTACCTGTACGTCTCGCTCACCAACGCCGCCGCCTTCAGCCCAACTGACACCATGCCGCTCTCGCCGAGAGCCAAGAGCATGATGGGGCTGCAGTCACTCGTCTCGATCGTCACCGTCGCCTTGGTCCTCGCGCGCGCCGTGAACATTCTCAAGTAAGCATTCTCCGGCCGGCTCACCCGCAGGGCGCGGTGCGCGCTCTAACTCCGAATCATCCAGAAGCCGCGGCACTTGCGCTCGCTGTAGCATCACTATCTGAAGCTACTATCAATTTAATAGAAACTACTTCGAGAGGTTGATCGAACGTGAGCACGCTGCTGCTTGTCCCATTGGACGACATCGTCGTCTTCCCGAACATGAACGTGACCATCTCGGCCGAGGTCGGCGACGAGGAGCGCGTGCTGCTCGTGCCACGCCACGAGGGCGAGTACGCGAAGGTCGGGACCGTCGCCGAGGTTGCCGAGCGGGTGCGCCTTCCCGGAGGGGGCGCGGCCGTCTCCCTCGTTGGTCTCCACCGCGGGATCGCGGGAGCCGCCCACACCGACTCGCAGGGGCGCCTCCGTGTCGAGGTGCAGGAGAGGCCCGACGAGGAGCCGCCGGGGGTTAAGACGCGCGAGCTCGAACGCGAATACCGCGCGATCGTGGAAGAGATTTTGGAGTTGCGCGGAGACGACGGGCGCATCTCGGCGTTCGTCCGCTCGATTCGGGAGCTCGGCACGCTCGCCGACACCGTCGCGTATGCCCCGGAGATCGGCTTCGAGCAGCGGATCGAGCTGCTCGAGGCCGTTGGGGTCGTCGAGCGGCTGGAGCTCGCCCTACGGCTCCAGCGTGAGCGCCTGGCCGAGCTGCAAATCCGCCAGCGAATCCGCGAGGACGTCGAGGGCGGCGCCCAGCGCCAGCAGCGCGAGTACATCCTGCGCCGGCAGCTGGACTCGATCCGCAAGGAACTGGGCGAGGACGACGCCTCGGTCTCGGAGGACTACCGCGGCAAGATCGCCGAAGCGGAGCTGCCCGACGCCGTGCGCGAGCATGCCGAGCGCGAGGTCGACCGGCTGGAGCGAATGGGCGACCAAAGCGGCGAGTCTTCGATGATCCGCACCTACCTGGACTGGCTGCTCTCGGTGCCGTGGGGGAAGCGCTCGGAGGAGCGCCTCGATCCCGTTCACGCACGCGAGGTCCTGGACAGCGACCACGCGGGTCTTGAGGACGTGAAGGAGCGAATCGTCGAGTACTTGGCCGTGCGCAAGCTCCGGCAGGAGCGTGGCATCGCCGAGGACAAGCGATCCGGGGCGATCTTGACGTTGATCGGTCCGCCCGGAACGGGCAAGACCTCGGTCGGCGAGTCGATCGCCAGGGCGCTGAACCGCGAGTTCGTGCGCATGTCGCTCGGCGGCGTGCGCGATGAGGCCGAGATCCGGGGCCACCGCCGCACCTACATCGGCGCCCTGCCCGGGCGGCTCGTGCGCGCGCTGCGCGACGCGGGAACCATGAACCCGGTGATCCTCATGGACGAGGTCGACAAGGTCGGCGCCGACTGGCGCGGGGATCCGTCGGCGGCGCTGCTCGAGGTACTCGACCCCGCCCAGAACCACTCGTTCCGCGACCACTACCTCGACGTCGAGCTCGACCTGTCCGAGGTCGTCTTCATCGCGACGGGCAACGTCGCGGAGACGATCCCCGGCCCGCTGCTCGACCGGATGGAGGTGATCCGCTTCGACGGCTACACGGTCGACGAGAAGGTCGCGATCGCCCGCGGCTACCTGTGGCCGCGCCAGCGTGAGCGAGCCGGCCTCCTTCCGGATGAAGTTTCGGTCGACGACGGCACGCTCGAGTTGATCGTCAGCGAGTACACGCGCGAGGCGGGCGTCCGCCAGCTCGAGCGTGAGCTCGGCAAGCTGTTGCGGAAGACAGCCACGACCGTAGCCTCCGGTAGCGCCGAGCCGCCGATTTCGCTCGGTGAGTCGGCCGTCCGCAAGGCGCTCGGGCGGCAGCGCTTCTTCCAGGAGTCGGCCGAGCGGACCGCCGTGCCCGGAGTGGCGACCGGTCTCGCGGTGACCGGAACGGGCGGCGACGTGCTGTTCGTCGAGGCGACCAGGATGCCGGGCGGAAACGACGGCCTCGTCCTGACCGGCCAGCTCGGCGACGTGATGAAGGAGTCGGCGCGAATCGCCCTTTCCTACGTCCGCTCCCACGCGGAGGAGCTCGGCCTGGACGAGCACACCTTCGAGGACGCGAGCTTCCACGTGCACGTGCCGGCGGGTGCGATCCCCAAGGACGGCCCGAGCGCCGGGATCACGATGACGACGGCGCTCGCCTCCCTGCTTACCGGCCGCCCCGTGAAGCACACCGTCGGCATGACCGGCGAGGTGACGCTGCAGGGCAGGGTGCTGCCGATCGGCGGCCTGAAGCAAAAGGCGCTTGCCGCCCATGCCGCCGGCCTGACCGACGTCGTGATTCCGGAGCGAAACCGGGCCGACCTCGACGACGTCCCCGAGGATGTCCGGAACGAGATCAGCTTCCATCCGGTGATGAGCCTGGACGAGGTGCTCGAGCTCTCGCTCGAGCAGCAGCCGGCGCATGCGCTGTCGTAGCTGCCCGCCACTGCCCGAGCAGGTCCGTCTCGCGGCGGACCTGCTCGAACGGCGCTGGACGTTCTCGATCCTCTATGTCTCGCACGCGGGTGCCGTCCGCTTCAACGAGTTCCAGCAGGCGCTCGGCCGCATCCCCTCGGCCACGCTGGCGCAGCGGCTTGCGGACCTGGAGCAGGCCGGCGTCCTCGAGCGAGAGGTGATCGACGCCCGCCCGCCCCACGTCGAGTACCGGCTCACAGAGCGCGGACGTCAGCTGCGCGCGCTCGTGAACGCGCTGGCGCGCTTCGCCGAGAGCGGCTCAGAGGCCCATGCCGCCCCAGGGCAGAGGATCCGGGACGCCTAACGGTGCACGGGCCGGTTTTTCCCGGGCCCGTGCGCTGCGTTTGGCTTCTACCGAGGTCAGTGACAGCCGGTGGCTCCGCTGCTCAAGACCGCGAAGCTCACGTTTTCAATCACCTTGACACGGGTGCCGTCGGCGTTGGTGACGATCACCTCGTAGGCACCGGTGCCGTCGCTTTCCGTCGTCGCGCTCGAGACTGTGCCGCCGGGCACCGCCGCGAGCGCCGCCGCCGAGGCGGACGAGAGCGTGGAACCGCTCAGCGGCGTGTCAGCGCTGCCGCTCTTCGTGGCTTTCGACTTGCTCGAGACGAGACGCGTCAGCCGAACGTGGCGCTTCTTGGCGGCGCTTGCCACCAGCGGAACGCCGACGTGGACTGAGAGGCTCTTAAGACTTCGAGTGCGCGTTCTCGCAGGCGAGCGTTCGGCTCGTTGCTCGCTCGGCGAGTTCGTCCGCGAGGACGGCGATCGTGCGCGGGTAGTCCTCGGCAGCGCCCGGTTGCCGAAGGATCTCCTGCAGAAGGGCGGCGTTCAGCACGTCGATCTTGCGCGTGAGCTCCTCGAGCCGGGTCCTCCGGCTCTCGGGCCGCTCTGCGAGCCCCTCGCGAGCACGTCGCGCCTCGTGGCGCTGGCCGTTTCCGGCGGGCGGTTCGCTTCCCTGCTCCGCCGCCTCCGGGACGGCTCGCGGGCGTTGCGCAAACACGGCCTCGGCCGGCCTGGCCGAGAACCGCGCGTCGCGAATGCGGTCACCGAAATCGCTCATTCTCGTTCAAGGTTCGTGCGTGTAGCCGACTTCGAGGCGCGCCGTCACTCCCCTTTGAAGCCGCCGCCGCGGCGTCGATCACGGCCTCCGAGGAGCCGGCAGCCGAGGCCGGAAACCTAGGCCGCGCACTCGCCGGCGTCGGCCGAGGCCGCACCGGGGAGCCGCTGCAGGAGCGCGGCCAGGGTCGCGAGCTCCTCGTCCGAGTAGCGCTCCTCGAACAGGGCCTTCACGGCGGCGATGTGCGAGCGCGAAGCGTCCGTGAGCCGCTCACGCCCCGCATCGGTGAGGACGGCGTAGGTGACCCGAGCGTCGCTCGAGCACGTCTGCTTGGCGACGAGGCCGCAGGCCTCGAGACCGTCCAGGAGCCGGGTGACCCCCGAAGCAGTGAGTTGGAGCCGTTCGGACAGATCGACCCGACGCAAGGCGTTGTCCTTGGCCTGGGAGAGCGCGAGCAGGGTCTCGTAGTCATTGACGGTCAGGCCGTGCTCGGCCTGCAGCTCCGCGCTCAGCCGCCGCCTCGCGGCGGCGTGGCCGCGGAGCAGCCGCACCCAAGCATGCAGGGCGACTGATTGTTGCGGGCTCAATACTTGACGACTCAAACTTCCTCCGGTAGAGTTGCTTGCGTACTCAAGTATACGGCATCCGAAGGAGGACGCAATGGGCACAGTCACACATGCAGCGAGGACACTTCCGGCCGGCATGTGGAACGCCGACCCGGTGCACTCGCACGTCGGTTTTGCCGTCGACTACCTCGTCGGCACGTTCCAGGGAAGCTTCTCGCCGGTCGAGGCGAGCCTCGAGGTGGACGAGAAAGGGGCGGGGACGCTTCGTGGATCTGTTCGAGTCGAGAACGTCAGAGTCCAGGACGAGAATCTCGCCGCGCATCTTCAGACACCGGACTTCTTCGACGCCGAACGGGCGCCGGAGATCACGTTCGTTGCTCGCGATCTTCGCGCGACGGAGGCTGACCTCTTCGTCAGCGGCGAGCTCACGATCAAAGGCGAGACGCAGCCAGTCGAGCTCAAAGGCACGGTCGGCGAGGCGATCGCGGATCCGTACGGAAACGCACGTCTCGGAATCGAACTCGAGACGACGATCGATCGCACGGCGTTCGGACTCAACTGGAACAACCCGCTTCCGAGCGGCGAGCCCGCGCTCGCAAACGACGTCACGCTGACGGCCACGCTCTCGCTGGTGAAGGCGGCCTAAGAGGACGCGATGAAGGTCCTCGGCATCTCCGGCAGCCTGCGGCGTCACTCTCACAATCGACAGCTGCTCCTGGCGGCGGCGGATTTGCTTCCGCCGGGCGTCGCGTTCGAGCTGTTCGAGGGACTGAAGGACGTGCCGCCGTTTGACGAGGACGACGAGGGTGATCCGGTGCCGGCAGGGGTCGCGCGGCTGCGCGCCGCCATTGCCGGCGCCGACACCCTCCTGATTTCCACGCCCGAGTACAACTCCTCGCTGCCCGGCCAGCTGAAGAACGCGCTCGACTGGGCTTCCCGCCCCCAGGCGACGAGCGTGCTCATGAACAAGCCAGTCGCCGTCATCGGTGCCAGCACTGGCGCCTTTGGCGCCGTGTGGGCCCAGGCTGAACTGCGCAAGGTGCTCGCGGCCGCGGGCGCGCGGGTGCTCGAAGGCGAACTGGCGCTCGGGCATGCCCACGAGCGCTTCGATGCTCGCGGCAGCCTTGGGGAAGACGCTCTGCGCGGCCAGCTTCAGGACGTGGTCGACGCCCTGCTCGAGCAAGCGCGTCCACGAATCGCCGCCTAGCCTAGTAACCGCTGAAGCCCTGGGTGCGGATCCTCTCTTCGGGGATGCCCGCCCCATGCAGCGTCTCCGTGATTCCCTCCACCATCGCCGGCGGACCGGCAACGAGGAATTCGAATTGCTCGAGCTCTTCACCGAGCTGCTCGTGCAGCAGGTCGAGGTCGATACGTCTCGTCTCGCCCTGCCACTGCGGATCGTCGGTCATCGTGAGTACGAGCCGAAAGTTCGCTCGCGTACGTTCAAGCTCTTCAAGCTCGTCGAGGAAGGCGGCCGAGGCGCGGTCGCGGTTCGAGTAGACGAGCGTCACCCGGTGCGGCAGCTGTTCCTCGGCGATGTAGCGGAGCATGCAGCGAAAGACGGTGATCCCGATGCCGCCGGCGATGAAGACGTAGGGTCGGTCGGTCTCCTCGGGCAGCACGAAACTTCCCTTCGGTTCCTCGACGTCTACCTCGGTTCCGAGCGGAAGCTCCGCCAGCGAACGTTTGAAGGCACTGTCGCGCAAGCGCGTGCAGAGTCCGAGCACCTGGCGCTCGTTCGGCGAGGTGACGACGGTGATGTGGCGGCGGGGACCCTTCTCGTCCTCGTAGGGCGGATCGATCAGCGTGACCCAGAAGTACTGGCCGGCCTTGAAATCGAGGGTCGCGCCGAGCAGGTCGAAGACGACGAGCAGCGTCTGCTTCGCAACCTCGCGCTTCTCCTTGATCCGCGCGCGCACCACCCTTTCATACACGCTTTCTGCGCTGCCGGCTGCGGCTGCGAGGCTGGGAGCGCTTTCGCGCCCACCCTCAGCCTGGCGGCGGGATCCGACCCTCGGCCGGGTTGAGTGGCCTCAGCGACCCTGTTCTTCGACCGTCCGCTCGGCCGTCGGCACAGCCTCGAGACGCTCGTCAGGGATCGGTTTTCCGCTCTCGATCGAGAGTCCGTACGTGCCGGCCCTGAGTCTCGCCTCGGCACGCTCGACAGCGGCGAGCCCTGCGCGTAGATCCTGCGCCAGGCCCTGATCGAACTCGTCCTGGTAGAGCTCGGAGGCGAGATTCGCCGGGTCCTGGTCGTCGGCCGGCTCGCCTGTCTCGCGATGTCGCAGCTGCAGCAGCATCCGCTCGAGTCGCCGGCGCTCGATGGCCAAGAGCTCGCGCGCCCGTTCCGAATCCATCAGGCCACGGTAGCCGACGCTCACGCCCCACCGACGCGCCGAAGCCACCGTGCCGGCTGCCGGCCTTCGACCGGGCCGCGAATTCTCGCCGAGTTCGAGCTCGTTTCCGCAGCGTTAGCATCGCGACCGCTCACGATGGCGGGAAATCCATTTGACCTGACCGGACGCGTGGCGCTCGTCACCGGGTGTGGGAGTGCGCAGGGGATCGGCTTCGCCGCGGCGAGGCTGCTATCCGGGCTCGGCGCAGGGGTCGCGATTACCTCCACCACCGCCGAACGGATCGAGGCGCGCGCCGCGGAGCTCCGCGCCGACGGCGGGGAGGTGAGCGCGCATGTCGCCGACCTCGCCGACCGTTCGCAGGCATTCGACTTCGTCGCCGCCGCTGCCGAGGCCCAGGGTCCCGCCGACATTCTCGTCAACGCGGCCGGGATGGTTCAGACGGGTCGGGAACCGATCAGCGCACCGTTCGGCGAGCTCGCCGACGAGGCGCTCCAGCGGGAGCTTGAGATCACGCTCAAGACGGCCTTCCACGTGACGCAGGCTGCGCTGCCCGCGATGGCCGAGCAACGCTACGGCCGGGTCGTGATGGTCTCCTCCGTGACGGGGCCGCTCGTCACCGCACCCGGCTCGAGCGCGTATGCGACGGCGAAGGCAGGGCTCGACGGGATGATGAGGACGATCGCCCTCGAGTACGGGCGCCTCGGCGTGACCGCCAACTCGGTCGCCCCCGGCTGGATCGCGACCGCATCTTCGACACCGGCGGAGCTCGAAGCCGGCCGTCACACTCCGGTCGGTCGGCCGGGAACGGCTGCCGAGGTTGCGGGCCTGATCGCGTATCTGGCCTCGGAATCTGCGAGCTACCTGACGGGGCAGTCGCTCGTCGTCGACGGAGGCAACGTGATCCAGGAGCCGCACGGGCTCGACCTCTACGGCCAGGCAAATCCCTCCGCGTAGGATCAGCCGCGTGCCTACAGTGAGCGTGCTCGAAGCCTCGCCGCCTCGGTTTCCCCCCGCAGAGGCGGAGCTGATCGCTGCGGAGCTCTTCGGCCTGTCCGGGACCGCCCGCGAGCTCGGGAGCGAGCGCGACCAGACCTTTCTGATCGAGGCCGACGACGACGGCGGCGTGCTCAAGATCTCGAACGCCGGCGAGGACCCGGCCGTGCTCGACCTCGAGACCGAGGCGATCCTGCACATCGGCCGTGTCGAGCCCGAGCTTCCGCTTGCACGTCCGAGGCTGAGCGCCCGCGGAGGGGATTCCCCGGCCGCCTACCGGCCTGCCGTCGAAGGGCCTGGTGGCAGACATTTCGTGCGCCTGTTCGAGCGCGTGCCCGGGCTTGTGGGCGGGCCCGAGCTGGCCGACGGGGCGCTCTACGGCTACGCCGCCACGCATGCGCGGCTCAACCTCGCGCTGCGCGGCTTCTTCCACCCGGCGGCGGGGCGCGAGCTCCTCTGGGATCTCAAGCACGCGGCCAGGCTCCGACCGCTCCTGGCCTCGATCGGGGAGGCGCGGCAGCGTGCGTTGGTCGAAGACGTGCTCGACCGCTACGAGCAGCGGGTCGTTCCCCGCTGGCAGCGCCTGAGAGCGCAGGTCGTCCACGGCGACCTGAGCCTCGACAACGTCCTGCTCGACGAGCGGGGCCAGGTGTCGGGGATCGTCGACTTCGGCGACACGGGCTTCACCGCCCAGGTGGCGGATTTCGCGGTCGGGCTGGCGTCGCTTCTGCGCGGGCGGCCCCCGGACGACGTCTTCCGCTCGGCGCGAATCGCGATCGATGGCTACGGCTCCCGGCTCCCGCTCGAGCCCGAGGAGCTCGAGGTGCTCGGCGACCTCGTCTCCACGCGCCTGGCCGCGATCGTCACGATCAGCGCCTGGCGAGTCGAGCGCTACCCGGAGAACGCCGAGTACATCCAGGCCTGGGACGCCGACTCGTGGCAGCTGCTCGAACTCTTCGCCGCGACCGGAGCGGACGCGGTGGCGCGCGAACTCGGCGCGTCCGCGCCGCCCGCGCCGACGGGCGAGCTCGCGCGCCGACGCCGAGATGTGCTCGGCGCGGCGCTGACCGAGCTCACCTACGACGAGCCGGTCCACGTCGTGCGCGGCGAGGGAGTCTGGCTCTTCGACGCCGAGGGTAGGCGCCTCCTCGATGCCTATAACAACGTTCCGGTCGTCGGCCACTGCCAGCCGCGGGTCACGGAGGCGGTCGTGCGCCAGACGCGCGCCGTCAACACGCACGCGCGCTATCTGTACGAGCCGCTGATCGAGCTGGCCGAGCGCTTGACGAGCACGATGCCGGAAGGCGCGGGGCTCGACACCGTGATGCTCGTCAACTCGGGCAGCGAGGCGAACGAGATCGCCTGGCGGCTGGCCAGGGAGGCGACGGGGAGGCGCGGCGGACTCGTGACCGAGCACGCCTATCACGGGGTCACGAGCGCAATCTCGGACCTCTCTCCCGAGGAGTGGCCGGCCGGGTACCGGCCGTCCTCGACGGAGACCTTCGGGCCACCGACGGCGCTCGTCTCGGTGCAGGCCGAGGTCGAGGAGGGGATCGAGCACCTCCGTGAGCGCGGCACCGGCCTCGCCGCCACATTCCTCGACTGCGGCTTGACGAGCGACGGGATTCAGACGCCGCCGCCGGAAGAGCTGCGGGCGATCGTCCGGCAGACGCAGGCCGCGGGCGGGCTCTTCGTCGCGGACGAGGTGCAGGCTGGCCACGGGCGGACCGGCGACCACCTCTGGGCCTTCGCCCACTACGGACTGAGACCGGACCTCGTCACTCTCGGCAAGCCGATGGGGAACGGCTACCCGGTCGCGGCCGTGATCGCGCGGGGCGAGCTCATCGCTCGCTTCGCGGCCTCGGCGAGGCTCTTCAGCACCTTCGGCGGCAACCCGGTGGCCGCGCGGGCCGCGCTCGCCGTGCTCGATGTGATCGAGGACGAGCGGCTGGTCGAGAACGCGGCCCGCGTCGGTTCGCGCCTGCTTCGCTCGCTCGCTGCCCTCAGCGCCCGGCACGCTTCGATCGGCGAGGTCCGTGGTCTCGGGCTGCTGATCGGCGTGGAGCTCGTCAGCGAGGCGCCCGAGCCCGCACCCGATGCAGCGCTCGCAGAGCGGGTCGTGAACAGGCTCCGGGAGGAAGGGATCCTGATCGGGCGGACGGGGCGGCACGGCAACGTCCTCAAGATCCGTCCGCCGCTCGTCTTCGCCGACGAGCATGCCGACCGGCTCGTCGAAGCGCTCGCGGGCGCTCTCGAACGTGGCGGCGGCTAGGCGGGGCGCTCGACGAGCAGGTCGGCGTAGGGAGCTGAGGACTTCGCAAACTCCCACCAACCGTTCACCCACGGCTGGACAAAGGCCATGCTCCGGCCGTAGACGAGCGGGATCAGCCCAATTCCGTCCGTCACCGCGTAACGGTCGGCGGCGTGGAAGAGCTCCAACCGCTCACGGTCGCTGCCGGCACGACGCGCGCGCTCGATCAGCTCGTCGAAGTGCGAGTCGGCATAGCGCCCGGCGTTCGTGAGCGCGTTCGAGTGCAGGAGCAGGCGCAGCATGTACTCGGGGTCCGGATAGCCCGGTAGCCAGCCGAGCACGGCGACCGGCACCCGCTCGAGCGGGGCTCCGGCCAGCGCGCGCCCCTCCGAGGGCGCTGAGCGCACGCTCGGCCAGAGGTCGAGCCGGACGTCGAGCCCGAGGATCTCGCGCCAGCCTGCCGCGACGACGGCCAAAAGCGGCTCCCAGATGTCCTGCGCGCCGAGCGCGAGCTCGGTCCCCGCCGAGGCATGGGAGCGGGAGAGATGCTCGCGCGCCCGCTCGGGGTCGAGTCTGGGGGCGATCTCGGGCGTGTGGCCGTGCAGCGCCGGGGGGACGACGCCGCCCGTCGCGGCGACGAGGTTGAGCGGGCAGGCCGCCCCGAGCGCCTCGCGGTCGATCGCGTGCGCGAGCGCCCGGCGCAGCTCAACGTCGCCAAGCACCGGATGCGAGTGATCGAAGCCGAGGTAGGCGAGCCAGGTCAGCGGCCCAGAGGCCTCGCCGCCCGAGCGGACGTGATCGGCCGTCTGCGGCGTGTACATGACGCGGACGAGGTCGAACTCGCCCTGCTCGAAGGGCGCGCGCGCAGCGTCCGCTTCGACGCCCACGTACTCGACCCGGCCGACGTTGCCCGATCGCGCGCCGCTGTAGGCATCGTTTCGGACGAGGACGAGCCGCTCGGGCGTTCGCTCCAGCTGCCGGAACGGACCGCTCACCACCTGCCGGTCAGGCTCGATCCACGCGTCGCCGTCCCGTTCGATCGAGTGCCGCGGCTGGGGGCCGCCGTCGGGACGGTTGACGACGCTCATGAAGTAGGGCGCGGGGGCGACGAGACGGAACTCGACGGTGCGCTCGTCGAGGGCACGCACGCCGATCCGGGAAGCATCCGAGTTTCGCCGCAGGTAGTAGTCCTCGCCGTTCTCGAGCACGAAGTAGACCGACACGGACGTGCCGGGCCGGTCCGGATTGAGGACGCGTTTGACCCCGTACTCGACGTCGTGCGCCGTCAGCGGCGCGCCGTCGGACCAGAAGAGGCCCTCCCGGAGGTGAAAGACGTACCGCAGACCATCCTCCGCAATCTCCCAGCGCTCGGCGAGCGCTGGCACGATCGTCTGCTCGGGCCAGGCTTCCACCAGGCGCTCGAAGAGCTGCATGTTCAACTGAATGTCCGGCCACCAGCCGGCCGAGGTCGGATCGGGGTTGGAGGGGACGTAGCTTGCGGCCATCCGGAGCGTCGCCGTCGCTTTGGCGGCGCGGTCGACCGGCGGCTGCCAGTGCTCGAACGCTCGTGCGTAGGCCGCGTTTGCCTCGCCGAAGCGGAGCGCCATGTGCAGCGCGAGCGCGAGCTTGAAGTGCACGAGGGCGATCTCGCGCTCCTCGCCCCGGCGCTCGAGGAGCGGCAGGAGATTGCGGTAGTGCTCGATCGCCTCGTCAAGGGCATGCTCATGCCGGGCCTCATCACCGGCGCGCGCGAGGTACGAGATCGCCTTCTTCTCGTCCTCGGCGGCGAGCCAGTGGTAGGCGAGGAGCCCGAGCAGCTCGGCGCCGCCCTCGCCTCCGCTTCGCTCGAGCCATTCGGCGGCACGGCGGTGGAGCTCTCGCCGCGGCCCGGCCAGCAGGGTCCGATAGGCCGCCTCCTGCGTCAGCGCGTGCTTGAAGCGGTACTCGGGCTGCGGCCAGCGGCGGGCCTCGCGGATCAGGTCGAGCCGCTGGAGCTCGTGTAGAGCTTCGCGCACGGTCCCGTTCGAGTCGACGACGCCTTCGAGGAGAGGCAGGCCGAACCGCCGGCCGAGCGCCGAGGCCGCCGTCAGCACCCGGTGGCTCTCGGGCGGCAGCCTGTCGATCCGTGCCAGGAGCACCTTCTCGACCGTCGGCGGCACGTCGATCACGGCCCCGCCGTCGAATCGCCACGAGTCGGCTTCTTGCACGAGCGCTCCGGCGTCGATCAGAGAACGAACGAGCTCCTCGAGGTAGAAGGGATTGCCATCGGCCTGGTCGAGCAGTCGCCGGGTGAGCTCGGCCGGGAGCGACGCACCACCGAGCAGCGCGAGCAGTAATTCCGTCTCGGCTTCCTCCGCGAGCGGCTCGAGGGCAAGCTCGCTCGTCAGGTGCGGAAACTCCCGCGTCGCGAGTTCACGGAGCTGCCAGGAAGGGTGGTCGCGCTCGTTTCGCTGCGCGATCACAAGCAAGAGCGCCGAGTCCTCGGCGGCGCGGAAGAGCTGCTCGAGGAGCTGGATCGAGGTCGCGTCCGCCCAGTGGAGGTCCTCGATTGCCACCGCGACCGGCCGCCCGGCCGCGAGGCGCCGGAGCAGGAGCTCGACCACCTCGAAGCTGCGGTACTGGAGGGCCTCCGGCGCCAGGGTCGCGAGCCGCGCCTGGGCTTCCGGCTCGAGCGTCAAGCCAAGCAGGGAGCCAAGGTAGGGGTACACCTCAGGCGTCTCCTCGCCGAAGATGCGCTCGACGGCTCGCCGCAAGGTGACGCGCACGCGCAGCTCTGGCTCGTCGGGGCCGGCCCCGATCCACTCCCGCAGCAGGTCGCGGAACGGCCAGTAAGGCAGCGAGTCGCCGTAGGAAACGCAGCGGCCCTCGAGCCAAAGCGGCTCGCCCGCCGGCCCCGGGGAGCCCTCGAAGCGATTCTGGATCTCGCCGAGGAGCCGCGACTTCCCAATCCCGGCCTCGCCGGTGACAAAGAGGATGCCACCCGAGCCGCCGAGCACCCGCTCGACCCTCTCGCCGCCGGCTTCGAGCTCGCGCCGGCGGCCGACGAGGCGCGTCTCGACGCCCTCGAGCCCCCGCGTCCTCCCAGCCCCGGCGCGCTCTCGCAGCACGGTCGCGGCCTCGATGCGCTCCGCCTTGCCCTTCAACTCGAGGCTCACCGGCTCGTCCCACTCAAACAGCGGCTCAAGCTGGCGGCGCGTCCCGGCATCGACGAGGACGGATCCCGGCCCGGCCGCGGCCTGCAGCCGGGCCGCGGTGTTGACGGTGTCACCGAACGCCGCGTACTCGACCCTCGCGCCGGCACCGATCTGGCCCAGGACGACCGGCCCAGTGCAGACCCCGACCCGGACGCCGAATCCCTCCACAGCCCACCCCTGCTCGACTTCGTTCGCATAGGCGCCGATCTCCTCGGCGATCCGTAGAGCGACCCGAACCGCACGCTCGGCGTCGTCCTCGTAAGAAACCGGAGCCCCGAAGAACGCCAGCACGCCGTCACCCGCGAGATCCTTGACATGCCCGCCGAGGCGCTCGATCTCGGCGACGATCCGCGCGATCGCCTCCCCGACGATCAGCTTCACCACCTCCGGATCGAGCTGCTCGCCAAGCCGGGTCGAGCCGACGAGGTCGGCAAAGAGGGCGCTGACGACCTTGCGCTCCTCACGCAACCGAGCGGTAGATGGGGCCTGTCCGGTCTCGGTCACACGCTCATTGTCGCGGGTGCACGGCGCCGATGGAAGCAGCGCGGCTCGATCGGCTTAGCGGCCCTTTCGGGAGCCGAGCTCGAGCCGCTGCCTTCGGGTGAGGCCGCCGGCCGAGCGCGCCTTCGCTCCAGGCCCTGGCCGGTTTCTGGAACCCGCTGGCGGGCTTGATCAACCTCGCGGCTTCTGTCAACGGGCGGCGGAGGCAAGCTTCGCTGCGTCGTTCGGTCCGGGCCGGGTGGCCTACGACCGGCATCCGCGCTACAGTCGCCCGCGATGACCGCCGAGGGCGACGCCCGCGAGGGTATGTCACGAACCGAGGTCCTACGCGCGTCGCCGCCGATGCTCAGGTCGCCTTCGCTCGATCGGCTGACGCGCGTGCATCCGGCGGCGCCGGTGCTCATCTTCGGCCCCGCGATCGTGGCCCTCACAGTGCTCGCCTTCGAGCGTCTGTCGGTGGCGGCCGCACTAGGGGCAGGCGCCGGCGGCTATTTCTTCTGGACCTTCGTCGAGTACTGGTTTCACCGCTCGGTCTTTCATTTCGAGCCGGAGCGCGGCCTGGGAGCGAGGCTGCACTGGATGATCCACGGGGTGCACCACGACCATCCGAACGACCCGAAACGCCTCGTCCTGCCGCCCGTCGTCTCACTGCCGCTCGCGACGGCGTTTCTGGCCCTGTTCTGGGCCGTCCTCGGCCCGCCGCTCGCCTGGGCCTTCGGAGCCGGCTTCTACGCCGGCTACCTCGGCTACGACATGCTCCATTTCGCGCTCCACCACCGTCGCCCGAAGAGCAGGCTCGGCAAGCGCTTGTACGAGCTTCACATGCGCCATCACTTCGAGGACGACACACGCGGTTTCGGGGTCAGCGCACCCTGGTGGGACATCGTGTTTCGAACCTCGCCGCGGCAGAGCAAGGGCGCGGCCGCTCGCGCGACGCCCGCCTCGCGGTAGCCCTCCGGCGCTCGGCTACCTTCCGTCGCCGTGCCGCTACGCGTCCTGATCCTGACAGCGAGCGTCGGCGAGGGCCACGACCTTCCGGCCCGGACCCTCGCGGCGCAAATCCGCCAGGAGCGGCCCGAGGCCGAGGTGGTGATCAGGGACGGGCTCGCGCCGATGGGCCGGCTCATCACCGCGATCAGCGCCGATGCCGGCCGGGTCGTCTTCTTCCGCCTGCAGTGGCTCTGGGACCTCGGGTTTTGGCTCTTTGTAAGCTTCGGCCCCACCCGCCACGTCACCCAATGGCTGCTGACCCGCGTTGGCGCGCGAGGGATCCTGCGGCTTGTCGACGACGTCAAGCCCGACGTGATCGTCTGCACGTACCCGAATACGACCGAGGTGCTCGGCCGCCTGCGGCTGGCGGGGCGTCTTTCCGTGCCGGTGTGCGCGGCGATCACGGATCTCGCGGCGATGCACTACTGGGCGACTCCGGGAGCCGATGTCCATCTGGTCACGCAGCCCGAGTCGATCGCCGAGGTCCACGCGGTCGCCGGCCCAAACGCGCGCGTCTTCTGCGTCCATGGCTTGACTGCGCCGGAGTTCCTCCAACGCCGGCCCGCCGAGGACGCGAGACGCGCGCTCGGCCTGCCGCAGGACGGCAAGCTCGTCCTCGTCTCGGGTGGCGGCTGGGGTGTCGGCGACCTGGCGGGCGCCGTGGAGGCGGCGCTTTCGCTGGCGCCGACTTCGCTCGTCGTCTGTCTCTGCGGACGCAACGAGCGGCTGCAGAGGCGGCTGCTGCAGCGCTTCGGCAGCGAGTCGCGCGTGCGCATCGAGGGCTTCACCGACCGAATGCCGGACTGGCTCGCCGCCGCCGACGTGCTCGTCCACTCGACCGGCGGCCTCACGGTGCTCGAGGCGTTGATGCAGGGCTGCCAGCCGATCTCCTACGGCTGGGACCGAGGACACATCCGCGTCAACAACGAGGCCTTTCGCCGGTTCGGGCTGGCGGACGTCGTGGCAGGCCGCGCCGAGCTCGAGTCGGCGATCGCGCGGGCATTCTCGCGACCGCGGCCAACACCCCCTGATCTGCAAGCGCTGCCCTCGGCGGCCTCGATCGTGCTCGCGGAAGCCGGCTGAGCCACCCGCACGCCAAGCGTCAAGCGGCTCGAGTTCCACCACTCGTTCGTGCTCGTCTCGCCGCGGCGCCGCTCCCGTCTCGCCGGCGCTTTCCAGCTGCTGCTCCGCTCCGCGAACCAGGGCTATTCGCTCGTGCGAGAGCAGCGGAAGCCAGCGGGCGCCGCATCGGCCCGTCTCGCCGTCAGGCGGGCGCGAGTTCCGACGCGCCCCGGCTCGTCGTTAGTCTCTGGCGCCGGTGGGCGCGCTCGAGGGAAAAGCCGCGATCGTCACCGGCGCCTCGAGCGGCATCGGTGCGGCGACTGCGCGCGCGCTCGCGCGCGAGGGCGCCCGGGTGGCCGGGGGCGCGCGGCGGGTCGAACAGATCGAGACGGAACTGCGGCTCGAGCTCGACGTCACCGACCCGGGCAGCTGCACGCGCTTTGTCGAGCAGGCGGTCGCCGGGCTTGGTCGACTGGACATCCTCGTCAATAACGCCGGCCTGGGTCTCGGCCGAGACCCCTTTTGGGCCGGAACTGACGATGGTGAGGAAACGGTGCTCGAGACGAACGTGCACGGGCTGCTGCGGATGACACGGCTTTGCATCCCACACATCCGCGACGGTGGTCACATCGTCAACCTCGGCTCGGTCGCCGGGCGCGAGCCCTATGAGAACGCGGCCGTCTACATCGCCTCGAAGTTCGCGGTGCGCGGCTTCACCTACGCGCTCCGTCAGGACCTGCTCGGCCGGCCGATCCACCTGACGACGGTCGATCCGGGGCTGGTCGAGAGCAACTTCTCGCGTGTCCGCTTCCGCGGCGACGAGCAGAAAGCCGCCGCCGTCTACGAGGGTCTCGAGCCGCTGCGGACCGAGGACGTCGCCGAGTGCATCGTCTTTGCACTGACGCGGCCCCCGCATGTGAACGTGGACGAGCTCGTCGTCAAGGCGCTGGCGCAATCGACGGCGACGCGCACGATCCGAGACTGAAATGCCGGAACTGACGATCCTCGAAGGCTCGACCTTCTGCATCTGCGATGACGTCGGCGACATCGACCGCCGCTCGCACGGGTTCTACAGCGAGGACACGCGCTTCCTCTCGGTGCTCCGCCTGCGGCTGAACGACACCAGGCCGCTGCTCCTCTCCTCCGGCCGGGTCGAGTACTTCTCGGCCGCCTTCTTCCTCCGCAACCCGCTCGCCGGCGGGCTGGGGCAAGACGTGATCTCGGTGCTGCGCGAGCGCTTCATCGGCGAGGGCATGCAGGACGTGATCGTCGTCCAAAACCAGAGCATGGAGCACCAGTCGTTCGAGCTCTCGCTCGAGATCGCCACCGACTTCGCCGACATCATCTCGGTCAAGGCGCACGACTTCGCGCTCGGCAATCCGCGCAGCGCCGATCCCTTGCCGGAGCCCGTGCCGATCCGCTTCCACGACGAGCACAACGAGTTCCTGCTCGAGGACCCGGGCGACGGCGCTCAGACGCAGGTGCTCTTCTCGGAGCGCGGTCAGATCGACGGCGACTTCATGCGCTGGAAGCTCGAGCTCGAGCCGCGCGAGCGCTGGCACCTGCGCGTCGACGTGATCCCCTCGCTCGAGGGCGACCACGTCGTACCACGCCAGGCCGAGCGGCGCTTCGGCGACGAGCTGACCCGCGTCAGCGAGTCGCTCGCCGCCTGGCGGCTGCGGGTGCCGCAGATCCGGGCCGAGTGGGACGATCTCGACCGCTCGTTCTTCCAGTCCGTCTCCGACCTCGCCTCGCTGCGGATGCGGCGCCGCGGCCGGATGGGCCGCCTGCCGGCCGCCGGGATGCCTTGGTTCATGACCGTCTTCGGCCGCGACACCCTGATCACCTGCTACCAGACGCTCCTCTTCGGGCCCGAGCTCGCGCACAACGGGCTGCAGGTGCTCGCTGACCTCCAGGCGAGCCAAGACGACCCGACGATCGACGCCGAGCCCGGCAAGATCGTCCATGAGGTCCGGGACGGAAAGGCCGCCAAGACTTGGTTCCACACCTACTACGGCACCGTCGATGCGACGCCGCTCTACCTAATCCTGCTCTCGGAGGTCTGGCGCTGGACGGACGATGCGGCGATGGTGCGCGAGCTGAAGGAGCCGGCGCTGCGGGCCCTGCACTGGATCGATGCCTCCGGCGATCGGGACGGCGACGGCTTCGTGGAGTACGAACGTCGGACTCCCCGCGGTCTCGAGAACCAATCCTGGAAGGACTCGGGCGACTCGCAGCGCTTCTCCGACGGCTCGCTCGCCGCGGGGCCGATCGCCCCCTGCGAGGTGCAGGGCTACGTCTACGACGCCAAGCGCCGCACCGCGGAGCTCGCGCGAGAGGTCTGGCGCGACCGGGCGCTCGCAGACCGGCTCGAGCGCGAGGCGGAGGAGCTCCGGACGCTCTTCAACGAGCGCTTCTGGAGCGACCGGCGCGGCGGCTACTACGCCCTCGCCCTCGATGGCGAGAAGCGCCAAGTGGACTCCCTCTGCTCCAACATCGGGCACCTGCTCTGGAGCGGCATCGTTCCGCGCGAGCGCGTCGACTCGATCGTCGATGCGCTGATGGGAGAGGAGCTCTGGTCCGGCTGGGGCGTGCGCACGATGTCGACCGGCGACGCCGGCTACAACCCGCTCTCCTACCACAACGGCACCGTCTGGCCACACGACAATTCCCTGATCGCGGTCGGGCTGGCGCGCTACGGTCGCTGGGCCGAAGCACAGCGGATCGTGCGCCGGATGCTGACCGCTGCCGGGTACTTCGGCTACCAGCTGCCCGAGGTGTTCGCGGGCCTGGCGCGCCAGGAGACCCCGTTTCCGATCGCCTATCCGACCGCTGCCCGGCCGCAGGCCTGGGCGGCGGGGACGCCCGTCTTGTTGCTGCAGGTCCTGCTCGGTCTGCGGCCCGATCGGGCGCGCCACGCCCTCGAGACGCTGGCGCCGGGCGAGCTGCCCTCCTGGGTCGGACGCGGCCTTCGCCTCACGGGCGTGCGCGCCTTCGACCGCCAGTGGGACGTGCGCGTCGACGACGGACACGTCACAGTTGAGGAGGTCTGAAAGGAGGTCGGATGCGGATCGCGATCTTGAGTCCGCCCTGGTTTGCCGTCCCGCCCAGCGGCTACGGCGGGATCGAGTGGGTTGTCTCGCTCCTCGCCGACGGCCTCACGGACGCCGGGCACGAGGTCACGCTCTTTGCCTCCGGCGACTCGCGCACGAAGGCGAAGCTCGCCGCCGTATTCGAGACGGCTCCCTCCGAGCTGATCGGCAAGACGATGCCCGACCTGCGCCATGCGCTTGCCTGCTTCGAGCGGGCCGATCAGTTCGAGGTGATCAACGACCACGCGGGGCCGCTGTCGATCGCGCTCGGTGGCCTGGTCTCGACACCGGTTCTGCACACGGTGCACGGGCCGCTCGACGGCGGGCAGGGGCAGATCTATGAGGAGCTGGCGCGCCTTGCCCCGGGCGTCGGCCTGATCTCGATCTCGCTCAACCAGCGGCGCCTCAAGCCGGACCTGAACTGGGCCGGCAACTGCTTCAACGCGCTCGACTTGCAGCTCTATCCCTGCAAGCCCCACCGCGGTGACTACCTGCTCTTCCTGGGACGGATGAGCCCGGACAAGGGCGCCCACCGCGCGATCGCTGTTGCGATGGAAAGCGGCCTGCCGCTGAAGCTCGCGGGCAAGAAGCAGGATCCGAAGGAGCGGCGCTACTTCGATGAGCTCGTCGAGCCCCACCTGAGCGAGGAGATCGAATACCTCGGCGAGGTTTCTCACGGCGAGAAGGTCGAGCTGTTGCAAAACGCCCGCGCAACGCTCTTCCCGATCGAGTGGGAGGAGCCGTTCGGGCTGGTGATGATCGAGTCGATGGCCTGCGGAACGCCGGTGATCGCGACTCGCCGCGGCGCCGTGCCCGAGGTGATCGAGGACGGACTGAGCGGGATCATCGTCGACGACTACCGGGAGATGCCGGCGGCCCTCGAACGCTCCGACGCGCTCGAGCCGCTCGAGTGCCGCCGCTACGTCGAGGAGCGATTCGCGCCGGGCCGGATGGTCGAGGACTACCTCGCCGTCTATGCGGCCGCCGCCGAGCGCGCCACGGCTTCCGTCTGAAAAACCGGCAGCTCGGCGTGCGCGTATCCCCCGCTGGTGGCACGCTTGCCCGTGCGACGTCGCTGAAACTCCTCGCTCTCCCGGCCGCCCTTGTGGCGGCGGCCTTGCTCGCAGCGGCCGGCTCCTCCCGGCCGGTCGGCTTCAGCTACGCCTCGCCGTCCTGGTCTCCCGACGGCCGACAGCTCGTCTTCCTGAGCGCGTCCGGACCGAGGGGTGCTGTGCTGCTGGCCGCTGCGAACGGCAAACACCTGCGGCGGTTGGTTCGCGCGAGCATCCTCTCCCAGGTCGCCTGGTCCCCGGACGGAGAGAGGATCGCCTTCGTGACTTCCGGCCGCGTGTTCGTCGTCGGGCGCTCGGGTCGGGGCCGGAGGCTCCTGGGGACGGGCGCCTCGGTCGCCTGGTCGCCCGACTCGACGCGCCTCGCCTTCGACGGCGGCTGGATCGGTCCCATCCAGGTCGCGGCCCTCGGCTCGGGCTCGGTCGAGGCAGTGACCACAGGCAGCTACGACCGCGCGCCCTCGTGGTCGCCCGACGGCAAGGAGCTCGTCTTCACGCGCTCGGCGAGCGCGGGCGGAGCCGAGTCGCTCTACGTCGTCGGCGCCGACGGAGAAGGGTTGCGGCCGCTCGGGATTCAGGGAGCGGACGCCTCGTGGTCGCCAGGCGGTGACCGGATCGCCTTCTGGCGCAGGACAAGCGACGGCGTCGCCCTCGCCGTCGCTCGGCTCGACCAGGCCGGCGTCGTCGCGATCACGCGCTCGCTGCCGGCCTACAGCGGGCCTGCCCGCTGGTCTCCTGACGGCAGCATGCTCGTCTTCTCCCCCTGCTCCGAATTCGGCAACTGCCGGATCGACGTGGCCGATAGGAGCGGGCTCGAGGTGACGATTCTCGGCCCCGGGAACGACCCCGCCTGGGCCCCCGACGGTGCCCACATCGCCTTCGCGGCCCGTCGCTTCTGTCCCAACTCGAGCATCTTCACGATCCGCAGCGACGGCAGCCGGCTCTCGCGACTCACGCCCTGCCGCTAGGCGCTTCCGGAGGCGGCCCCGGAGAGCGCCGCCCGCGGCGGGATCAGGCGCGGTGCTCGTTCCGTGAGGCGACCCGACTCACCCGCGCCTGGCGTGCTCGCCGCGTCTGCTCCAGGCCAGCGGCAGCGCGTACCAGAGCCCCAAGCAGGCGGCGCCGAGCGCCGTCGCGACGGGGATCGATGCGCGCGGGCCGAAGAGCACGTCGGTGATGAAGAACACGGCGCCGACCGTCGCGAAGGCCAGGAAGAGCGTCCCGAGGATGAGCAGCCGGTTCCCCCAGCGGATGCTCCGCTCCTCGACCGGCCGGCGCCAGCGCAGACGGTGGTGGGCGGAGGGAGCGATCAGGAGCACGGAGGCGGTGGCCGCACAGAGTAGGGCGCCGAAATAGGCGCCTTCCTGCGCCGAGGAGACTCGGTGGAAGCGCTGGGAGAAGGGTACGACGAGCAGGAATGCGAACAACACCTGGACGCCCGGCAGCGCAACCCGGATCGCATTGAGGAGCTCTCCCAGCTCGGTGTGGAGCGTCGTGGCGTCGTCCTCAAGCACCGAGCGCCGCCGCCGCCCAAGCGCCCGGATGCCGCCGTGCTCGCCCGCAGGCTGCGAGGAGGCGTTGCATGGCGCGCACGTTCAACAAGCCGAGTCGCTGTCCTCCGTTTCCCCCGCTTCGCAACTGGTTTCGGGGCCCGCCGGTCGCGCCCCGGCTCGCGGGGGCGGGAAAAGCGAGCGGGGCCGCTGACGTGGAGCCGGGCGCGTTCGGGCGGCTCGTCACTAACCTAGCCTCCGGTGGAGGGCGGCCAGATCGAGAAGGGGCGGTAGCGAGGTGGCGGTTAGCGTGGTACGACTCGGCTCGCCCCGGCAACCGAGCGAGGGCCTACGGCTCGGCACGGTTCGCAGGCCGCCGCGGGGTGTGCCGAAATCGCAGTTCGTAGAGCGAGACTTCTACGACGTCTGGCTGCCGAATCTCGCTCCGAGCGCGCAGCTGATGGCCCTCGGGCGACGGTCGCTGGACGAGCGCTCGTGGAAGACGTTCGAGCGGAGATTCCGGGCCGAGATGAAGAAGCCGGAGGCTGCGCGGATCCTCGACCTGCTGGCCGCCCTTTCCCACCAGACGTCCTTCTCGGTCGGGTGCTACTGCGAGCATGAGGATCGCTGTCATCGCAGCGTGCTCAGGCAGTTGCTCGCCGAGCGTGGGGCCGAGTTCGCCTGAATCCCGCTCCTCGGCCCGCCCTCGTTCGGGCGCGCGCGGGCGGCAAGGCCGATCAGGCGCGGCGCTGGTCTCGGTAGCGGCGCAGGCCGGCGTAGGACTGCCACAGGGGCATCGCCTGCTCGTAGCTTGGCCCCTCCTCGCCGAGCTCGGCCGCTGCCGCGGCAACGAACTCGGGCTCCTCCGCTCCGCCCAGGACGAGCGTCGTCCAGGCCCGCAGGCGCTCGCGCAGCTCCGCCAGATGCACGCCGGGATCCTGGGCGACCCCGAAGTGGATCAGCGCCAGCCGCTCGGGCTCGCGCCGCTCGATCTGATCGAGCGCCAGCTCCCAGGCCTCGAGGTCGAACTCGGGCGGCGGTGTCGGGGGCAGGACGAGCTGACTCGGCTGGATCCGCACGCCGCAGGCGTCTCCGGCATAAAGCGTTCGCTCTCCGTCCAGGTAGCAGACGTGATGAGAGGCGTGCCCCGGGGTCGGGAAGCACTCGAGTCCGAGGACGTCGGTTCCGACTTCGTGAACGTTGCCGGCCGGCACCGGAGCGAGCTCCCCCCAGAGGCGGTCGAACTCGTCGCCGTAGAGCCGGCGCGCGCTTCGTTCGAGCCGGGCCGGGTCGACGAGATGCGGAGCACCGAGCGGAGATACGTGGACCTGCAGGCCAGGATGCTCGCGCACGAGTACCCCGGCGGCGCCGGCATGGTCGAGGTGGATGTGCGACAGCAGCAGATGCCGGACATCGGGGAGCTCGAGCCCGCGCTCGGCGAGACGCCGCCGCAGCGAAGCGACGCAGCTCGCTGGCCCGCAATCGAGCAGAGCCGGCCCGTCGGGGGTCTCGAGCAGGTAGATGCCGATCACGTGTTCCCGGCCGAGATGGAGCAGATCGAGCGGCTCGAGGCTCAGCGCCATTGGTGCCAGCGCTCCGGCTGAAGCCAGGCACTGACCCGCCTGCGCTCGCGTGTGCGGAAGGGCTGACCGGTGTAGCGAACGGCCAGGCGGTCGATGTCCACGAGCTCCTCGTCGTCGGCGATCGCGACGATCCGGCCGAGCAGGCTGACGTGGGCATACCACCCCTCCTCGCCTCCGAGCACGGTCAGGGCGACGCGGGGGTCACGCCTCATGAACCCGAGGCGCACCCGGCTCTCGTCCATGTTCAGAAGGGCGCGCTCCCCGTCCCAGTCGTACCAGGTCGGAGCCGTGTGGGGCGAACCGTCGCGGCGGAGCGAGGCGACGACGGCCGGGTTGGGCCTGCGCAGGAACTCGTCGAGGTCGGGCGGGAGCGGGACCCGCGGCAATTTCAGGCGCCGACCGCCGCGGCGGAGCGAACGAGCGCCGCCTCGAGGTCGACGATGAGATCCTCGGGGGACTCGAGCCCGACCGAGAGGCGGACGAGATTGCGGGGCGCCGCGAACGGCGCCTCGGCGGTTGAGGCGTGGGTCATCCGAGCCGGGTGCTCGATCAGGCTCTCGACCCCGCCCAGGCTCTCGGCGAGCTTCCAGATCTGGGTCCGCGCGACCAGCCCCACGGCCTCCTCCTCGGACTCGGCGAGGAAGGAGATCATGCCGCCGAAGTCCCGCATCTGCCGGGACGCGAGGGCGTGAGCCGGATGCGAGGGGAGTCCCGGGTAGATGACGCGCTCGACCCGCGGGTGTCGCTCCAGAAAAGCGGCAATCACGCTCGCGCTGGCGCAGTGCTGGCGCATCCGCACGGCCAGCGTCTTGATCCCGCGCAGGACGAGCCAGGAATCGAAGGGTCCCGGAATCGCGCCCAGCGACTTCTGGAGGAAGTAGAGGCGCTCTGCCACGGTCGGGTCGTTCGTCGCGGCGAAGCCACCGATCAGGTCCGAGTGACCGCCGAGGTACTTGGTCGTCGAGTGGACGATGACGTCCGCGCCGAGCGTCAAGGGCTGCTGCAGGTACGGGGTCGCGAAGGTGTTGTCGACGACGACGATCGCGCCGGCGGCGTGGGCGGCCTCGGTCGCACTCCGGATGTCGATCACGTTCAGGAGCGGGTTTGTTGGCGTCTCGAGCCAGACGAGCCTGGTGCGCTCGTCAAGGTGGACCGCGAGCTCGCCGAACTCGGCCGCGGGCAGCCAGTCGAACACGTAGCCCTTCGGTTCGTACACCTGCGAGAACAACCGGTAGACGCCGCCGTAGACGTCGTTGACGGCGACGATCCGGTCACCCGGGTTGACCAGGTGCATCAGCGTCGTGACGGCAGCGAGCCCGGAGGCGAAGGCGACGCCGTGCTCGGCGCTCTCGAGCGAGGCCAGGCAGCGCTGCAACGCGGTCCGCGTCGGGTTCGCGACGCGCGCATAGTCATACCCCTTGTGCTCGCCGACCGCCTCCTGGACGTAGGTCGAGGTCTGGTAGATCGGCACGGTGATCGCACCGGTCGAGGGATCGGGCTCCTGCCCCTCGTGAATCGCGCGGGTCTCGAAGTCCACGCGTGGATTGTAAGGATGGCCGCCTCCACGCGACCCCGCGCGGGAAGATCAGGGCGGCAGCCGCAGTCAGGTAGCTGAATGGACGGCGTGCGAGTAGTGCGGCCCGCGCGGTGGCTGCTCCGATGAGCAGCCCTCCCAGACGCGGACCCGCCGCCCTCGCGCGCTCGGACGAGATCGGTACAGCGGCCCGCAGGGGCGGCGAAGGTTCGCGGCGGCACAGGCATCTAGAGTCTCGACGCATGCGGCCGGCCCTGGGGCTCCTCGTCGTTCTGACGGCGCTTGCAGCGGCGAGCTCGAGCGCGTCCCAGAACCAGCCCCGCGTCTCCGTCTCGGTGCTGCCCTCGACACCCGCGCCGAGCGGCGGCCGCAGCGCGCTCGGACGGCGCGACTGGGCCGTCTCGTTCCGGGTCAACGTGATCGCCGACCGTGAATGCGAGAACCTCAGCGTCGCCTACACCTACCGGACGCTGTTCGATGGGCGCCGGAGCCTGAATGGGCCGGTCTCGGAGAGCTACGACACCGGCGCTCCTGCGAGCTCTGCCTCCTTCGCGGTGCACGCGGATGCGAGCGCGGCCGACCTGGTCGTTTTCAGGGCCCGCGGAACCTGCGAGCAAACGGACGGTACCGTGCTCGGTGCGTCCACCCCCGTGGCTGCGAATGTCGCCGTCCCCGCGCAATCCTGCGACGAGGGCCCGCTACGGGTGCTCTTCCTGCGCGGACAGGTTCGGCGGGAGGACCTGCTCTCGACGCTCCGCGTGCCGGTTCGAAGCGGCCATTACCTGTGGACCGGCTACCGGGTCTGGCTCGCCGCGGGCAGCGGGATCGTGCTCGGGGCGCCTCAGTGTCGCGCCTTGCGGATCACGCTCTTTGGACCGCAGAGCTTCGTCCCCGGCGACTACGCCCGCTCCTCCTACGGCACCCCGACCACCCTCGGCCCCGGCGGCAGTGCGGACTTCCAGGGCGACCAGCATTCGGGGGGAGTCCAGACGATGGACGCGATCGCGCTTCCCCGCGGCCTGCGCACCGCAGCGAGCACCCTGGCACGGTTCTCGGTCGTCTCGCTCCCCGGGCGCCTCACCCGGGTCCACGTGAAGAGCGGCTCCGTCTACATCGCCGGCCGCAGGGGGCCGATCGCCTACTCGGCCGCGATCGTCGCCCACCCGGGCGAGACCGTGCTCGTCCGGTGCCGCTCGGCGCGGGTGTGCGCACCGGTCCCAGCGCGCGGCTCGGGCTAGGCGCGGCGGCGGATCTTCAGCCCGGAATCAGGGCGACCGTGCTCTCCCGGGCCTCGGCGCGGTAGCCGCTGCCGAGCCTTTCCTCGAGCGTTCGCGTGAGCTCGCCGCTTGCCTCGAGTTCCTCGACGATGTCGGCGCCGCCGATCAGCTCGCCGCCGACGAAGACCTGCGGGATCGTCGGCCAGTTCGAGAGCGCCGAGAGCTCCTGGCGGATGCGCGGGTCCGGGAGGACGTCGACCGCCGCCAGGGGAGCGCCGGCCCGGCGCAAGGCCTCGAGCGCGCGCAGCGAGTTGCCGCACATCACGAATTGGGGCGTGCCCTTCATGAACAGGGCGACACCCTCCGACTCGATCACTCGCTGGATCTGAGCTCGCAACTCGCTCACTGGCTTGCCTTCGTCCGGATCCGCAACTCGTGAATCGTGCCATTCGCGAGGGGGTCTGCGAGCGCCTCGTTGACGAGACGGTGCTGTTCGATCAGCGGCAGGCCGTCGAAGCGAGGGCTGACGACCATGACCTGGAAATGGTCGCCGCCGCCCGTGCGGTCGTCGACCTCGATCTGCGAGGCTGGGAACGCCTGCTCGAGCAGCCCGCGGATTCGCTCCACTCCCACGTCAGCTCCGCGAGTTACCGCGCTGGTGGGCGAGGTACTCGAGCAGGTCCGAACGCGTCAGCACCCCGACCGGCCGTCCCTGCCGGGCGACCACGACCGCGTTCGTCCTGCCCGTCAGCGTGGGGAAGACGTCGTCGAGCGAGTCGCCAATGTCGATCGTCGCCAGCGGCGGCTGCATCGCGGTCGCCACGTCCTCGTGCAGGGCGTCCGGATTCTTGAAAACGCGGTCGAGCAGGTCGCGGTCCTGCAGCGAGCCGACGACATCGGCGAGCGAGGCGGAGTCGCCGTCCCGGACGACCGGCAACTGGGAGATCGAGTAGCGCTGCATCAGCTCGATCGCCTCGCCGACCTTCTGGTGCGAGCCGATCACGACGAACTCGGGCACTCCGGGCTCCTCCGTCCGCTTCCCGCGCAGGACCTGCTCGACGGTCGGAACCGGAGCCCGCCGGTCGAGGAAGCCGTGATCGAGCAGCCAGTTGTCGTCGTAGAACCGCGACAAGTAGTTTCGCCCCGAGTCGGGGATCAGCGTCAGCACACGGGCGCCCGGGCCGAGCCGGGCGGCTACCTGCAGCATTGCCCAGACGGACGTGCCCCCAGATCCCCCCGCCAGGATGCCCTCCTCGCGCGCGAGCCGGCGCGCGGTCAGGAACGAGTCGCGGTCGGAGACGCGAATCCACTCGTCCACGACCTCGGGGTCCATCGTTTTCGGCCAGGTGTCCTTGCCGATCCCCTCGACGAGGTAGGGATGCACGTCGCGCTCATCGTGGGCCGTGTAGACCGAGCCCTCGGGGTCGGCGCCGACGATCAGGACCTCCCGCCTTAGCTCTTTGAAGAAGCGGCCGACCCCGGAGATCGTCCCGCCCGTTCCGACCGAGATCACGAGGGCGTCGAGCTCGCCGCCGGTCTGCTCCCAGATCTCGGGGCCGGTCGTCTCGTAGTGGGCCTCGGGATTCGCCAGGTTCGAATACTGGTCGGGCTTGAAGCCGCCGGGGATCTCCTCGGCGAGCCGATCGGAGACCGAGTAGTAGCTCTCCGGGGAGTCGGCAGGGACGGCGGTCGGGCAGATCACGACCTCGGCGCCATACGCCCGCAGGAGCGCGACCTTCTCCTGGCTCATCTTGTCGGGCATCACGAAGATGCAGCGGTAGCCCTTGATCGCGGCCGCGATCGCGAGCCCGACACCCGTGTTGCCGGAGGTCGGCTCGACGATCGTCCCGCCCGGCCCGAGCTTCCCCTCGCGCTCGGCCCGCTCGATCATCGGCAGGCCGATCCGGTCCTTGACGGAGCCGCCCGGATTCAGGTACTCGAGCTTGGCGAGCAGCGTCGCCTCGAGCCCGCGTCCGAGCCGGTCCAGCCGGACGATCGGCGTCGCGCCGACGAGCTCGAGGATGGTCGGAAACTCGCGGGCCACAGCCCGAAGCTTAGATTGCGGCTCCCGCGGGCTGACCCTCCGCTTGCTCCTGCGCCGGGCGGACTCCCCTGAGCAGGAGGAAGGCCGCGGTGGCGCCTGCGAGCGCCAAGGCGACCAGAGCCCAGAACGCCTGCTGGTAGCCCGACGTGAACGCCTGCGCCGGTGTGTTGCCCGTTTTCAGCAGCGACTTCCCCTGGGTGGTGAAGATCGTCGTCGCGACCGCGACCCCGATCGCGCCGCCGATCTGCTGGCTCGTGTTGAGCAGACCGGAGGCGAGGCCTGCCTGCCTCGGGTCGACTCCCGCGAACGCGGCGATCGAGACCGGGATGAACGTCAGGGCCATTCCGAGCGCGAAGACGAGGTACGCCGGCAGCAGGTCGGGCCAGTAGTGGCCATGGACGGGGATCCGCGTGTACCAGTAGAGCGCCATGGCGAGGATGATCAGGCCGGCGGTCATGATCGGCCGCGTCCCGAAGCGGGTCGTGAGCGCCTGGGAGAACCCGGCGAAGATCACGGTCGTGCCGGCCGTGGCCAGGAAGGTGATGCCCGTCTGCAGGGCCGACCAGCCGAGCACCTGCTGGACGTACAGCGTCAGCAGGAAGAAGGTCGCGAAGATCACCATCCCCATCAGGAAGCCGACGACGTTCGCGGCGCTCAGCGAGCGGATCCGGAAGATCGAGAAGGGCATCAAGGGGGCGCGGCCTCGCAGCTCGATCACGACGAAGAGGGCCAGCATGAGCGCGGCGGCGATCAGGAGCAGTATCGTCCGCGCCGAGCCCCAGCCGACGTCGGGCGCCTTCGAGATCGCATAGACCAGGAGCAGAAGGCCCGCGGTCACCGAGACGGCGCCGAACGGGTCGAAGCGGCGGCGCATCGCCTCGAGCCGGCTCTCGGGCACGACACGGCGCATGAGCGCGAGCGCGACGACGCCGATCGGCACGTTGAGGAAGAAGATGTACTCCCAGCCGACGTAGCGGGTCAGGAGCCCACCGGCGAGCACGCCGAACGTCGCGCCGCTCGCGCCGACCGCACCCCAGAGCCCGAGCG
>DASUWJ010000053.1:0-2168 GCA_036378475.1 Gaiellaceae bacterium | reverse complement strand
CGGCGGCGGACTCACCCGCGGCACCGTCACCCGCGGCACCGTCACCCGCGGCAGCGGAGGCGGGGGCGGCGGCGGCGGCGCCGGTGCCCGCGGCACACTCGGGACCGTCGGCACAGTCACGTGGACCGTGGGGGTCGTGAGCGTGGGAAGCGTCGGCAGGCCGACTGCGCCGAGGCCCGGCCCGGCTGCGACGGCGGCCGCGACCCCGCAGACCCCAAGCGCCACGAAGAGCGCGAGCCGTCGGAGCCCTCTCGCCAGCCGCATATCTGTACAACAGTTTTGGGGTCGATTTGGTTTCGGTTTGCGTGCGGCCCCCGGCGAGGAAGAAGATGCGCGAGCGATGCCGGATGCCGCACTGACCAGGACGCCCGACTACTACGAGGTGCTCGGCGTCCCTCGCGACGCCGACGGCGAGGCGATCAAGAGGTCGTTCCGAGCTCACGCACGCGCGCTTCATCCGGATGTCTCGGCAGACGCCGCCGCGGCCGATAAGTTCCACCAGCTGTCGGAGGCCTACGCCGTCCTCTCGAAGCCCTCGACGAGGCTCCTGTACGACCGCTTCGGCTACCGCGGCCGCGGCAACGGCTGGTTCTCGCCGGAGGGAGCAAGGGCGGCCGCGGACTTCCTGCGCCGCCGCGCCACCCCGGTCGGGGAGGTGTTGGTGAGCGAGTTCGAGGCCGAGCGCGGCGCCCGGCGCCAGCTTCGCTGGCTGCGCAAGGAGCCCTGCGAGGCCTGCGAGGGCGAGGGCGCCGCCCCGGGGGCGATGTCGATGGCCTGCCCCGCCTGCGAGGGCAGCGGCCGCCGGCGGCTCGAGAGCTCGCTCGCCGACGGGGAGCGCCTGATCCAGCTCGACGACTGCGACACCTGCGGCGGCCGGGGGCGCCTGGTCAGCGATCCCTGCCCGGCCTGCGGCGGCGGCGGGGTGACTATGTTCGAGGAGTCGGCCGAGATCACAGTGCCCGCAGGGGTCGCCGACGGCGAGCGCCTACCCGTTTCCGAACAGAGCGCGCGGGAGGTCGTCGTCGTGCGGGTGCTCGCCGCCCCACCCGAGCACAGGTTCATTCGCTACGTGGCGGTGCTCGGTCTCGCGGTCGCTCTGATCTTCCTCTGGCTCCTGCTGCGGTAGATCGAGATACCGGCGATCCTGGCGACCCGGCGGTACTCCCGCAGCAAAAGCCGCGCCGTCCGCCCCGTGTGGTCGAGGCTGGCAAGCGGCTGCACGAGCACGACGAGGGTCGCCCGTCGCCTCGCCAGCGCGCGGTGGAGCGCGGCCAGTGCGCCGGGAACCGCGGCCACGTTGCGTGCCCAGAGGTAGCGGATCGCGGGGCGGCGGTCGGCGAGGTAGTAGAGATCCGCGTCGGCCCAGACCGCGAGCACACGTTGTCGCGCGCGCGTGTGCGCGCGCACGTAGCGCGCCAGGACCGCGTCGTGGACAAGGTGGGGGTCCTGCGGCCAGATCGCTCGCGCCTGACGGGCCGGCGAGGCGAGGGCGACGGGAAGCGCGAGCGCCAGGCTCGCCGCGGCCCCGGCGAGCGCCAGGCCGAGCGCGGGGCGGCGACCGGCCCGCCAGAGCGTACGGGCACCGATCGCGCCGAGCACCGAGAGCGGCGGGACGAGCTGCAGGTAGTAGTGGGTGTGGAAGTTGCCGCCACCGAGGACGCCCAGCGCGGCCGCCCCGAGCCAAAGCCGGGCCAAAAGCGGTGAGCGTCGCCAGCCGACCGCCGTCAGCAGCGCGAGCAGGCCGAGTCCCTGCGCGGCGGGCGGTACCGAGGTCCAGAACTGGTGCAGGCGGGTCAGGAGCGAGCCGGTCAGGATCGAGTCGCCGTGAAAGCGGTAGCCGACGACGGCGTAGAGCCAGTCGCCGAAGCGCGCGGCGCTCGCGGCCGCGAGCGCGACCGGGACGAGCGCGGCGAGAACGAGGAGCGCTGCGGGCCTGATCCCGCGCCGGCCCTCCCGCCAGAGCAGGAAGGCGACCGCCGCCAGCCCCGCGTCGAAGGCGGATTGCTTCACGAGCACGGCGAGCCCGGTGGCAAGACCCGCGAGTAGCAGCCAGCGCAGGCGCCGCCTGGGGAGGTACGCGCAGAAGCAGAGGAGCGAGAGCAGCGCGGGCAGGGAGGCCAGGAGCTCACCCGAGAGCGTGAACGACTCGAGGAACGGCGAGGCGCCGA
>DASUWJ010000052.1:0-17204 GCA_036378475.1 Gaiellaceae bacterium | reverse complement strand
CACGACGGCTCCGATCGAGGCGTACGCCGACGACAGGCCCTTGGCGCAGGTGACGATGTCCGGGAGGACGTCGTAGCGCTCGGAGGCGAAGAAGTGGCCGATCCTCCCGAAGCCGGTGATCACCTCGTCGGCGCAGAGCAGCACGCCGTAGCGGTCGCAGATCTCGCGCACGCCCTGGAAGTAGCCCTTGGGCGGAGTGAACGAGCCGCCGGAGTTCTGGACCGGCTCCATGATCATCATGGCGACCGTGTCCGGCCCCTCGGCCTCGAGGGTCCGCTTCAGGTCGTCGAGCAGCCAGGCGGTGAACTCCTCCTCTGTCTCGTCCGCCGGCCGGTGGTAGCGGGCCGTGTTGGACACGTGGGCCACCGATGGCACGAGTGGCTCGAACGGGTTGCGCAGGGCGGCGACCCCGTTGATCGAGAGCGCGCCCATCGTGGTGCCGTGATAGGCGACGTTCCTGGAGACCGCCTTCCAGCGGCGCTCGCCGCGCGCCGAGTGGTACTGGCGCGCGAGCTTCCAGGCCGACTCGACCGCCTCCGAGCCCCCGGAGACGAAGAAGACACGGGTCAGGTCGCCGGGCGCGAGCTCCGCGACCTGGGCGGCCAGCTCGATCGCGCGCGGGTGGGCGTACGACCAGTTCGTGTAGAAGGGCAGCTCGCGCATCTGCTCGAGCGCCGCCTGTCCGATCTCCTCGCCGTGGGAGTAGCCGATGTTGACGGCGAAGAGCCCGGCGAGCGCGTCGAGATACCGCTTCCCGTTCGCGTCCTCGAGGTAGCAGCCCTCGCCGCGCACGATCACCGGCACCTCGGTTTTGGCGTAGCCGCCCATCCGCGTGAAGTGCAGCCAGAGGTGCTCGCGCGCCGCCCGCTGCAGCTCCGGGAGGCTGAGCGAGGTGGCGAGCTCGGTCACGCGCGAACCTCCCGGCGGCGCTGGTAGAGCACGTTCAGGAGCATCGCGCTGACGGCGACGACGAAGATCGCCGTGCCGATCACGTTCACCTGCGGCGGCGCGCCGACCCGCGCCGCGCCCCAGACGAAGAGCGGGAACGTCGTCTCGGGGCCGGCGTTGAAGTAGGTGACGACGAAGTCGTCGATCGAGATCGCGAAGCAGAGCAAGAGCGCGGCGAGGATGGCCGGCGCGATCAGGGGGAGCGTCACCTTCTGGAAGGTCGTCCACTCGTTCGCGCCGAGATCCATCGCCGCCTCCTCGAGATGCCGGTCGAAGCCGACGAGACGGGCCTTCACGGTCACGACGGCGAAGCTGATGCAGAACATGATGTGCGCGATCAGGATCGTGGTGAAGCCGAGCACCACGTTCGTGGTCAGGAACAGGGTCAGAAGCGAGGCGCCGAGCACGATCTCTGGCGTCGAGAGCGGCAGGAAGATCAGCAGGTTCGTCGCCCCGCGGCCACGGAAGCCGTAGCGGACGAGCGCGAGTGCGATCAGGGTGCCGAGCGCCGTCGCGACCAGGCTCGCGATCAGCGCGATCTCGAGCGAGAGCCCGATCGCCGACTCGAGACCCGGCACGCCGTTCCAGTTCTGCCAGTACTTGAGCGTGAAGCCCTGCCAGGTGTAATTGAAGCGCCCGGAGGGATTGTTGAAGGAAAAGAGGATCACGACCGCGATCGGTAGCAACAGGTAGGCGAACATCAGCAGCGAGTAGAGGGTGAGGACGTGGTGGCGGAGGAAGCCCAGCACGTCGATCCGGGCCCGCTCGGGCAGCCGCTCGGCGACCGCGGTCATCCGGTCAGCTTCTCCGTCCCCACGATCCGGGCGTAGATGAGGACTGCGGCCATGATCGTCAGCATCAGGACGAACGACATCGACGCCGCCGCCGGGTAGTCGGTCAGCTCGAGGAACTTCGACTGGATCACGTTGCCGATCATGTGCTGGTTGGGCGAGCCGAGGAGCTGCGCGTTGATGAAGTCGCCGGCCGCCGGGATGAAGGTCAGGAGCGTCCCGGCGACGACCCCCGGCAGCGAGAGCGGCAGTGTCACCCGCAGGAAGGCCTTCCAGCGGCTCGCGTAGAGATCCTGGGCCGCCTCGATAAGGCTGTGGTCGATCTGCTCCAGCGAAACGTAGAGCGGCAGCGCCATGAAGGGGAGGAAGTTGTAGGTGATACCGGCGACGACGGCGACCGAGGTTGCGAGCAGGTGGCCGTTCGCGCCGATCAGGCCGATGTGCCGCAGGACCCGGACGACGACGCCGTTGTCGGCGAGGATCGTCTCCCAGGCGAGCGTCCGGATCAGGTAGGTGACGAAGAACGGCGCCACGATCGAGAGCAGGAGCAGGTTCTTCCAGCGCCCGCCGCGAAAGGCGATCCAGTAGGAGAGCGGGTAGCTGAGGACGAGCGCGAGCAGCGTCGCGATCCCCGCGTACTGGAAGGAGCGCACGAACTCCGGGCGGTAGCCCTTGATCGCGTTCCAGTAGTTCCCCCAGGCCCACGTGAAGGAGTAGCCGACGTCGAAGTTGCCGGACTGGAGCGACTGGTAGACGAGGAAGCCGAGCGGCACGACGAAGAAAACGAGCAGGAAGAGGACGCCCGGCGCGAGCAGCAGGTAGGGCGTCAGCCAGCGGTTTCGATGCAGGAAATCCAACCGGCGGCTCCTAGCCCAGGTCGCTCGGCGTCGGCTGGTCCACTCGTTCCGTCGGTTCCTAGGCGGAGATCAGGTTCTGCCAGGCGGTCAGGTACTTGACGTTGTTGAGGGCGGTCGGATCGAACGTGTGGACGTTGGCGAGCATCTTCTTGGTCGGGAAGATGAGGACGTTCTTGGCCACGGCCGGGTTCTGACTCAGCAGCACCTGCTTCGCCCCGACGACCGGGCAGATGTAGTTGACGTAGGCCTCGATCTCGGCCGCGACCTTCGGCTCGTAGACGTAGTTCATGTACACCGAGGCGGTGTAGACGTTGCCGCCCTTCGGGATCAGCATGTTGTCCGTCCAGATGTCGCCGCCGTCGGTGGGCAGGTTCCAGTGCAGGTGCTTGTTCGAGGACTGCAGCTGGACGATGTCGCCAGACCAGGACATCGCGGCCTTCAGGTCGCCCTTCGCGAGCGGCCCCGAGTAGTCGTTGCCGGTGAACTGGCGGATCTGGCCCGAGTCGACGGCCTTCTTGATGCGCGCGATCGCGCGGTTGAAGGTCGCGTCGGTGACCTTGGCCGGATCGTCGCCGTTGGCGAGCATCACGAGGCTGAGCGCGTCGGCCATCTCGTTCAGGACCGTGACCTTGCCCTTCAGCTTCTTGTCCTCGAGCAGGCGCGGGATCGAGAGCACGGGGTCGGTCAGCTTGTCGTTGTAGGCGATTCCCGTCATGCCCGACTGCCAGGGCAGGCTGTAGTCGCGATGGGGGTCCCAGCTCGGGTGCTGCAGCGCCGGCTGCAGGTTCTTCATGTTCGGGATCGCGCTCTTGTCGAGCTTCTCGACCCAGCCCTTCTTGATCAGGAGCGACGGGTAGCGCGAGTTGTCGGTCATCACGATGATGTCGCGGTCGATCGACTGCCCGCGCGAGAGCGGTCCCTGGATCTTCCCGAAGTAGGACGCGTTGTCGTTGATGTCCTCGGTGTAGTTGACGTGGACGCCGTACTTCTTCTGGAACTGGTCGAGCGACGGGTGCCGCTGGCCTTTGACGTCGATGTACAGAGTCCAGTTGGAGAAGTTGAGCGTCTTCGCGAGCTTGTGACTCGAACTCCCTGCCGACGAACCGCTGCTCGTTCCGCCGCAGGCGGCGAGCAGCCCGGGGAGCGTGAGTACGGTGCCGCCGGCGGCGGCACGCTGAATCAGTTCGCGGCGGGTGAGCTGGTCGGTCATGCGGATCCCTCCCTGGAATCGACGACGAACGTGGCTTCGGGGTCCCAACTGAGCGTCAGACGGTTGCCCGGATCGAGGGCGACCGTGCCCGGGCGGTCGTTCAGGACGACGACGGTGATGTCGCCGTTTTGGGTCTCGACGATGTACTGGGTCGAGACTCCGATGTAGGCGCGTTCCTTGACGATGCCCGACAACGTGTTCGGATCCTGGTCGTCCGGCCGGATCTTCTCGGGCCGGATCCCGACGGAGACGCTTCCCGTGCGCCCGTTCAGCGAGCCCGAACGGACGCGGACCTCGGTCCCGTCTTTAAGCCGGACGAGGTCCGGCCCGGCGACGGAGCCTGCCAGGAGATTCGAAATGCCGAGGAAGCCGGCGACAAAGGCTGTCTGCGGGCGCTCGTAGAGCTCGTCCGGGCTGCCGAGCTGCTCGATCCGGCCCTGATTCATGACGGCGATCCGGTCCGCCATCGTCATCGCCTCTTCCTGGTCGTGCGTGACGTGGATGAAGGTGATCCCCACGTCGTGCTGGAGCGCCTTGATGAAGAGCTGCATCTCCTTGCGGAGCTTCAGATCGAGCGCCCCGAGCGGCTCGTCGAGGAGCAGCACGCGAGGGCTGTTCACGAGCGCCCGCGCGAGCGCGACACGCTGCTGCTGGCCGCCCGAGAGCTGCCGGGGCTTGCGCTTGCCGTAGCCGCCGAGCTGGACGAGATCGAGAATGCGCTCGACGTGGCCCCTGAGCTCGCGGCCGCGCTCACCTCGGCGACGCAGGCCGAAGGCGACGTTCTCGAAGATCGACAGGTGCGGAAAGAGCGCGTAGCTTTGGAAGACCGTGTTGACGTCTCGCTTGTAGGGCGGCAGCCCGCTGACCTAGCGCTCGGCGAGGTAGATCGCGCCCGCGGTCGGCTCCTCGAAGCCGCCGATCATCCGCAGCGTCGTCGTCTTGCCGCACCCCGAGGGTCCGAGGAGAGCGAAGAAGCTGCCCCGCTCGATCTCGAGCGAGAGGTCGTCGACCGCCGTGACCTCGTCGAAGCGCTTGGTCACCCGCTCGAGGCGGACATCGGCGCTCGCCGGCCCGGCGACTGGCTCCGCCTCGGACGTCTGCGTTCGTTCCTCGACCGCCACTACCCCGCCGCCCTTGCGACCGCCTGCTTGCCGTCCTCGACCCTGGCGCCCCAGTCGTAGAGCTGTTTCCAGAGGGCCAGGTAGAGGAAGCTCTCGGTCGAGACGACCCCCTCGAGCGAGCGAATGCGATTGGTCAGATCGAGCAGCTGAAGCCGGTCGGCGCAGACGAGCTCGACCAGGATGTCGTACTGGCCCGCGGTGACGACGACGTAGCCGGCTTCCTCCCACTTGGCGATCTCGTTGGCGACCGGCTCGGGCGCGCCGGCCGTTCGGATCCCGACCATCGCCATCGCCTCGAAGCCCAGCCCGAGCGGGTTCGTCACGCCGGTGACCTGGAGGATGTTGTCGCCGCACAGCCGCGAGTAGCGGGCGCGCACCGTCGCCTCGGAGACGCCGACCGCCGAGGCGATCCGGCGGAAGGACTCGCGACCGTTCTTCTGCAGGGCCTCGATGATGTTGCGGTCGACGGCGTCGAGCCCCCTGGCCGGGCCGACGGCGCCGCGTTGCTGCTCGTCGCCTCGCAATGCGAGGAGGTTCCTACCACGATCGACGCATTTATTCAATCGAGACCGGTCAAGCCCTTGTGTTTCGGACCCCCGTGCCCGATCCTTGGCGCGGAAGCGAGCCGAGCCCTCTAACTTCGAGCGCGCGCCAGACAATCCTCAGCGATCGCCGGCGTCGTCTCGCACCGCGCCGCTCGCGGATCAAGGTGCGAGGGGGGCGTCAGTCGATTTTCGCCATCACGTGCTTGATGTTCGTGTAGTCCTCGAGCGAGTAGGCGCTCAGATCCTTGCCGTAGCCGGACTGCTTGTAGCCGCCGTGCGGCATCTCGCTGACGAGCGGGATGTGGTCGTTGATCCAGACCGTCCCGAACTGCAGCTTGCGGGCCGCGTTCAGCGCCCGGCCGATGTCCCGCGTCCAGACCGAGGCGGCGAGCCCGTAGTTGACGTCGTTCGCCCACTCGATCGCCTGGTTGTCGTCGGCGAAGCGCTGCACGGTCACGACCGGCCCGAAGACCTCGCGCTGGACGATTTCATCCTGCTGGCCGACCTCGGCGACGACCGTCGGCTTGACGAAGAAGCCGCGCGAGCCGTTGGAGCCGCCGCCGGTCAGTACCTTTGCGCCCTTGGCCCGCTCGAGGAAGCCGAACACGCGCTCCTGCTGTTCCTTCGAGATCACCGGGCCCATGTCCAGCTCCTCCCGCTCGGCGGGGTCGCCGACGGCGATCGACTCGACGGCGGGGACGAGCTCCTCCAGCAGCCTGTCGTAGATCTTGGGGCCGGCGATGACGCGCGAGGCCGCCGTGCAGTCCTGGCCAGAGTTCCAGTAACCGGCGATCTTGATCCCCTCGGCGACCGCGGCCGGGTCGGCGTCGTCGAAGACGAGCACAGGAGCCTTGCCACCGAGCTCGAGGTGGACGCGCTTGAGCGTCTCGGAGGCGGTGCGGGCGATGATCTTCCCGGTTTTGACATCACCGGTCAGCGACACGAGCCGGACATCGGGGTGCTTGACGATCGCCTCGCCGACCGGCACGCCGTCCCCCGTGATCACGTTGATCACCCCAGGCGGCAGGATCTCGGCTTCCGCGACCAGCTGGAAGAAGCGAAGCGTCGTCAGGGGGGTCTGCTCGGCCGGCTTCAGGACCTGGACGTTCCCGGCCGCAAGCGCGGGCGAGAACTTCCAGACGGCCATCATCAGCGGGTAGTTCCAGGGCGTGATCCCGGCGACGATCCCGATCGGCTCGCGCCGGAGCATCGAGGTGTAGCCGCGCATGTACTCCCCTGCCGACTTGCCCTCGAGCACCCGGGCTACGCCGGCGAAGAAGCGGATGTTGTCGGTGCTGACCGGCAGCTCATCGCGCGCGGCGGGCAGCGGCTTGCCGACGTTCTGGGACTCGAGCTCGGCCAGCTCCTCCGCGTGCTCGTCGAGCAGGTCGGCGAGTTTCAGGAGCGCCTCCGCCCGCTCGGCAGGGGTCGTCTCGAGCCATTCCGGCAGCGCCTTCTTGGCGGCCGCGACGGCCCGGTCTGCATCCTCCTTCGTTCCCCGCGGCACCTCGGCGATCGTCTCGCCGGTCGCGGGGTTCAGGACCGCCATCGTCTCGCCGGAGGCCGAGTCGACCCACTCGCCGCCGATGAGGTTCTTGTAGCTCGAGACCGTCACGCTCATCTCTTCCCTCCTTGGATGTCCGCCAGAAAACCTACACCCCGCTCGACTGAGTCGCGCTCGCCGTGGCGGGCCGGGCGACCGGGGTCGAACGGCGCAGCACGCCGGCGTCGCGCGTCAGTCGCTGCGCGACCGTGACGGGAATGACCGTCAGCAGGATCACGACCAGGGCGATCACGTTGATGATCGGGAACTGCTGGCCCTGCTTGAGGTTGTCGAGGATGAAGATCGGCAGCGTCGACTGCGCCCCGGCCGTGAAGGTGGTCACGATCACCTCGTCGAAGGAGAGCGCGAAGGCGAGCAAGCCGCCCGCGACGAGGGCGACGGACAGGACCGGCCAGACGACGAAGCGGAAGGTCTGCCAGCCGTCCGCGCCGAGATCCGCCGAGGCCTCGAGCAGCGAGGGCGAGGTTCGGCGCAGCCGCGCCAGTACGTTGTTGTAGACGATCACGACGCAGAAGGTCGCGTGGCCAATCACGATCGTCCAGATCGAGAAGCTGAGGCCGGAGAAGACGTAGAAGGAGTTGAGCGCCATGCCGGTGATGATCCCCGGCAGCGCGATCGGCAGCAGGAGCAGGAACGAGACCGCTTCGCGCCCGAAGAAGCGGAAGCGGTGGATCGCGAAGGCCGACATCGTGCCGAGGATCAGCGCGGCCGTCGTCGCCAGCAGGCCGACCTTGACCGACAGCCAAAGCGACGCGCGCGCGTCGGGGTTGTGCCAGGCGACGCTGAACCAATGGAGCGTGTAGCCGGCAATCGGCCAGCTCTGGACGTTCGAGCTGTTGAAGGCGTAGATCCCGATGATCACGAGCGGGATCCAGAGGAAGGCGATCACGAGCAGGGTGCAGACAGCCAGCCCGATCTTGGTCGTGCGCGTCTCCATCTAGAGCGCCTCGAAGGCGCCGAGCCGGCGCGCCACGAGCAGGTAGACGGCCATGATCGCCATCGGCACCGTCGCCAGGGCGGCCGCGAAGGGCACGTTCCCGTTCAGGCCGATGTTGTCGTAGACGACGTTGCCGATGAAGCTCGAGCTGGCACCCCCGACGAGCAGAGGCGTTACGTAGTCGCCGAGCGTCAGTGAGAACGTGAAGATCGAGCCGGCGACGAGTCCCGGCAGGACGAGGGGCAGTATCACGCTGCGCAGCGTCCGGCCGCCCTTGGCGCCGAGGTCGCCGGAGGCCTCGATGTAGCTGTCCGGAATCCGCTCGAGCGCCGCGTAGACCGGAAAGACCATGAAGGGCAGCCACACGTAGGAGAAGACGATCCACATCGCCCAGTTCGTGAAGGCGAGGTTCGCGCGGGGCAGCCCGACGCCGCCCAGCGCCCAGTTGAGAGCACCGTCGCTGCTCAAGATCAGCCGCCAGGAGTAGATCCGCACGAGGTAGCTCGACCAGAGCGGGAGCAGAACGAGCACGAAGAGGAGCGCGCGCAGGCGCGGGCCGGCGAGCCGGGCCATGAAGTAGGCGAGTGGAAAGGCCAGCAGCGCGTCGGTCACCGTCACGGCCGCCGCGATCCCGATCGTGCGGCCGGCAATGCGCAAGTAGGTCGGATCGGCCGTGCTGAAGATCTGCCTGAAGTTGCTGAGCCCCCAGACGTGTACGAGCTTGCCCGTGAATGAGTCGACGCCCCAAAACGCGCTGATAAAGAGCACCGTCAGCGCGGCGAGGTAGACGAGTACGAACGCCAAGACGGGCGGCGAGAGCAGGGCCAGCGCCTTGATCCACGGGTGCCGCCAGAACGTGGTCGAGAGGCGGAGCCGGGCACCCCTCAGAGGAGGGGCGCCCCGCTCCGCGGCGTCAGCCGCCATTCGGCTAGCCGGTCACCTGCGTCCAGGCCCGCTGCCAGGCGTTGTAGTCCATGCAGTTGTTCTTCCCGTTCCCGCACGCGGCCACCGGCGTCTTCCAGAAGTGGATCGTCCGGTAGTAGGAGAGGGGAGCGTTCAGGTGGTACTTCGCGCAGGAGCCCCCCTGGATCCGGTTCATGAACCGGCACGCCTTCGGATTGACCGGCGTCTCGCCGAAGACGATCGCCTGCTTCGCCTCGACGGCCGACGTCGTCACGTACTGCATCCACTTGTAGGCGCAGTTCGGATGCTTGGCCTTCTTCGCCAGCATCCACGTGTCCGCCCAGCCGGTCGCACCCTCGCGCGGGATCGTCTCCCGGACCGGGACCTTGGCCGCCTGCAGCTGGAGAGTCTGGTAGGGCCAGGAGGCGCCGACCGTCGTGTCGCCGTTTTTGAACAGGTTGATCTCGTCCGCCTCCGTCGCCCAGTACTTCTTGACGAGCCTCTTCTGCTTCTTCAGCAGCGACACCGCCGCGTTCAGCTGCGAGCTCGTCAGCTCGTAGGTGTCCTTGATCCCGAGGCTCGGCTTCGATTTGCTCAGGTAGAGCGCCGCGTCGGCGATCTGGATCGGATTGTTGGGGACGGTGACCTTGCCCCTGAACTTGTTGCTGTAGAGGACGCTCCAGCTCGTCGGGGCGGGCTTCACCTTCTTCGTGTTGTAGAGGAGCGTGTTCGGCCCCCACTGCACGGAGACGCCGTAGTGGACGCCCTTCACGGTGTTGTGCGCAGGCGACTTGAAGATCGGCAGGAAGTCCTTCCAGCTCGGAATCAGCTTGACGTTCACGGGCTGGACATCGCCGCCGACGATCAAGCGGAGGCTCGCATCACCCGAGGCCGAAACCAGGTCGTACTGGCCCCCGCCGCCGCCGCCGCCCGTCCGCATCAGCGCCACCATCTCGTTCGAGGAGCCGGCGTCCTTGCGGTGGATCTTGCAGCCGGTCTGCTTCTGGAACTTGTTCGCGAACGAAGGATCCGAATAGGCGGGCCACTCGATCAGGTACAGGGATCCCTCCCCCTTCCCGATCTTGGTCGGCAACCCGGCGTTTGCGCCCGGGCTCGCGGTCGCGGCCGGAACACTGAGCGCAGCCGCCAGGATGACGAGCGCGACGTGCGCCTTCCTCACTCTTGCCTTCACCTGTCCTCCCTTTCTCGCTCGCTGATTTCCAACTGATGCTCGGGCCGCCACTCGAGCAAGACCCGGCGCCCGCGTGCATTGAGGGCCTCCGCGGAGGAAGTCTCGAGGTTCTGGCGGACGACTACGAGCTCGCCGCCGTCGTCGAGGTCGACGATGTAGCGCGTGAACATGCCCGCGTAGACGACGTCCCGAATGCGGCCGCTGACGGCGTTTGCCTCATCGCGCCGGGCGCCGCCGTCCTCGGTCATGCGGATCTTCTCCGGCCGCACCGTGAAGGTGTGGCCGAATCGCCGTAGCACGTTCGAGGCGCCCACGAAGCCCGCGACGAACGGGTTCGTGGGACGCTCGTAGACCTCGGCGGGCGTGCCGGCTTGCTCGATCCGGCCCTCGTTGAAGACGGCCAGGCGGTCGCTCATCGTCAACGCCTCCTCCTGATCGTGCGTGACGTAGACGAAGGTGATCCCGACCTCGCGGACGGCCCGCTGGATGCGCTTCAGCTCGATCTGCATCTCCTGGCGCAGCTTCAGGTCGAGCGCGCCGAGCGGCTCGTCCAAGAGCAGCACCTGCGGGTGATTGACGAGCGCGCGCGCGAGCGCCACCCGCTGCCGCTGGCCGCCCGACAGCTGGACCGGCTTGCGGTCGCCGAGCCCCGGCAGGCGGACGATCTTGAGGATCTCCTCGACCCGGCGCCGGCGGTCTCGCCGCGAGTAGCCCTTGACGCGCAGCCCGTAGGCGACGTTCTCGGCCACGTTCATGTGCGGAAAAAGCGCGTAGTCCTGGAAGACGGTGTTGACGTCGCGGGCGTAGGGCGGCAGCCGGGTGACGTCTCGGCCTTCCAGCTCGACCCGGCCTTCGTCCGGCCGCTCGAAGCCCGCGATCAGCCTCAGCGTCGTCGTCTTGCCGGAGCCAGAGGGGCCAAGCAGCGTGAAGAACTCGCCGCTCGCGATCTCGAGATCGACGCCATCGACGGCGACGACGTCGCCGTAGGTCTTGCGGACGCCGACGAGCCGCACGTCCGGCGGGCCGGCATCCGGTGCCGCGACGGCCTCGGCCGCAGCATGTTCCTGGAGAGCCACTACTGCGGACGATTATGGGGTCCGGGTCGTAGCTGCACAACGAGGTACGCATTTGCGTCTATCCTCGAGAGCACGAGGAGGTGGGTATGCGGAGGTCTCGGAATCGCCCGACGTTCGTGCTGTCGCTCGGCCTCGCGCTGCTCGTGGTCGGCGCGCCGGTCGCACTCGCAACGCGAACGCTCGGCCGCCCGGACCTGGTCGAGACGGCAGTCTCAAGCAGCGTCCCGTCAACAATGGAGAACAAGCCGTTCCGGGTTCACGACCGGGTCGTCAACCGCGGCCTGGCCGCGGCGAAGCCATCGTTGACGCGCTACTTCATCAAGCGCGGCGGGACACGGGTGCCGATCGGACTTCGCAAGGTTCCGCGGCTCGCGCCGGGCAAAAGCAGCGCGGGAACCGGAGAGGCGATCGTCCCCTCAGGGATCCCGGCCGGCGCGTATCCGCTGCTCGCCTGCGCCAACTCGGCCGGCACGATCAAGGAGTCGAACACGCGTAACAACTGCCTGACGGCCGCGCACAAGCTCAAGGTCACGAAGCCGAAGCCGGTCCTCTGATGCCCGCCAGGCCCCTGGGGCGGGCGCTCGCTGCAAGCGCGGTTTTGGCCTTGGCGCTCAGCCTGCAGGCGACCGCGGCCCGCCGCGCGCATCACCGGGCCCGCCCGGACTTGATCGAAGCCAGCGTGACGGATCCCCCGGCGAGCGCCTCGCCCGGTGACTCGTTCACCGCGACGGACGTCGTCCGAAACCGGGGCCGCGGCAAGGCGGGGGCCTCGACCACGCGCTACTACCTCGTGCGCGGGCAGACGAGGCTCGCCGCGGGCTCGCGGCCGGTCCCGGCACTGAGGGCAGGACGCGCGAACAAAGGCCAAGCGAGCCCCTCAGTCCCCAGGCAGGCGCTGCTCGGCACCTATTCGCTCGTCGCTTGCGCCGATGCCGACAACGCCGTCAAGGAATCGATCGAGACGAACAACTGCCGGACCGCGGCCACGAAGCTCGTCGTTCTGAAGGCGCCTCCGCCTCCGCCTCCGCCCCGACCCGGGGCTTAGTTCGGCCGAGCGCAGTCCTCGCCCTCGCAGCAGCCGAGCTTGAACGCACAGCTCGGGCACTGCCAGGTCTGGTGCCGCCACTCAAGCGCGGCACCGCAACGCAGACAGAGCTCGACCGCCGGCTCGAGCCGCTCGCGCTCCATGCCTGCAGATACTACGAGCGGCCGCTGACGCCTACTCGGGTTTTGCGGGTGCCTGCTCGCCCGGGACGTGCAGCAGGTTCTCCACGCCGAGCACGCCCTGCACCTTGCGCGCCTGCTTCTCGAGATCCTCGATTAGGTCGCGCTGCTCGAGCTCGCCACGGAGAAAGACGACGCCATCCTCGACGTTGACGTTGATCTGGCCCTTGGGCACATCCGCGTCGCGGAAAATCTCGGTCTCGACCTTGCGCGTCAGCGTCACGTCGTCCGGCTGCGGCTTGTCCTGCTCGCGGAGATGCGTCGCCTTGGCCTTCGCACCTTCAGCCTGGGCGCCGAGGTCCTGTGCGTGCTTGCCGGCCCGGCGCGCGTACTTGCCCGCCTTGTCGAGCGCGAGCTTGCGGCGGCGGCGTCCATTCTCGGGGTCGAAGAGGTAGGCGAGCGCAGCACCAATCGCTCCTGCGAGGACGAATAGCGGCATCGATCAGTCTCCTTGGCTTCGAGGACGGGTCCGCCACCGAGACTACCCGCTTAGCGGCGATAGAAACGAGACGCCCCCTGGGGGTTGGCTGAGGTCTAGTCGCCCCAGTCGAAGTCGCGGGAGCGAGTCCAGAGGCTGTCGGGCGCTTCATGCGCCTCGATTGAGGGCTCGCCGTCGGCGTCCTCGCCGGGCCACTTGAGGGCAATCGTCGGCTCCGCAGGAATGGCCGGCTCGGTGCCGTCCATCGTGTCCTCGACGCGGGCCTGCTCCTCGGTCTTGAACAGCGGATGGTTGTCGAAAGGATCCTCGTTCTTGTAGCGATCCAGCGGCAGCTCGTCGTCGAGCTCCGAGTTTCGCTCCTTCAGATCGAGGTGGTCCTTGATCACCTGTGAAAAGAGCGACGTCGTGTCTACAGCCATAGTCCTCCTCCCAGCGATTGGGGCCGTCTAGCGGGGCCGGATTGTAACGAGATCAACTGACGAATCAACTGGGTGCGGTTCGCCGCGCCCACCCGGAGCGGGCCAAGCAGGCCCGCGCGCGACCGAGTCGTCGCTCGCTTCCGCGGGCTCCTGGAGCGGCGTTTTCTCTTCCGGCCCCCCGCGCCGAGCCGCGCAGCCTCCAGTCGCTACGATGCCGCGATGCCTCGGTTCAGCCGCCTGCTGACGCGCCGTGCCGGCCCACTTGGGCTCGCACTGACGGCGTGGGACATCTGGCGCCGGATTCCTCCGCGGCACCGAAAGATGATCATGAAGCAGGCTCGAAAACACGGGCCTCGGATCGCCAAGCACGCGCTCGATTACCGCCGCAACCGGCGGCGCTAGGGCCCGCGTCCCGCTCAGGCGCTCGGGGGCGATCGGCCTCGAGGTAGCCCGAGCGCCAGGCGGTCGTCTTGCCCCCCGAGGGAGCTGAGGCCTTCGGCCGACCTGGAGCTCGAGGGCGTTGGGAGAGGCGCCGGAGCTACGCTCTGTCGGCGTGAACGTGAACGCATCGGCGGCGGCGCTCGAGTTCGTCCGCGAACGCGGCGGCAAGCTCTACGTCTGGTCGCGGTCCTCGCGCTGCTGCGGTGGGCGGCTGAGGTTCCTCGCCGCAGCAACGAGAGACGACGGCAAGCACCACTTCCGACGCGTGCCCGCGCAGGAGCTGGAGCTGTACGTCGACCTCCCCACGCTCCCGGCGGAGCTCGAGCTTGATGTCCGGGGTCTGCTCCGCCGGAACATCCGCGCCTACTGGGACGGTTGCGCCTGGATCAGCTGAGCAAAAGGCCCTAGGCGAGCGCTTCTCGGGCGATCCGGTCCTGCTCGTGGAGGTGGGCGGTGGGATAGCCCTCGCTCGGGCTCGCCCGCCAGGGACGGCCGACGTAGCGCAGACGGACGCCCTCGGGGAGATTCTCCTCTAGGCGGTGGCGGATCGCCCGCCAGGGACCCATGTTCTGCGGTTCCTCCTGCGCCCAGACGATCTCGGCCAGCTTCGGGTAGGAGGCGACGAGCTCCGCCTTGGCCTCGACCGGGAACGGGTACAGCTGCTCGATCCTGGCGATCGCAACGTGCCTGGCCCGCTCACGCAGCTCGTGGCCGGCGAGGTCGTAGTAGATCTTGCCGGAGCAAAGGACGAGGCGGCGGACGTGGTCCTTGTGCCCCCGAGGGTCGTCGAGCACCGGCCGGAAGGAGCCTTCCGCCACGTCCGCCAGCGTCGAGGAGGCCTGCTTCAAGCGCAGCAAGCCCTTCGGCGTCATCACGACCAGGGCCCGGGCGGCCGGGTCGAGCGCCTGGCGACGCATCAGGTGGAAGTGCTGGGCCGCCGTCGTGCAGTTGGCGATGCGGATGTTTTCCTGCGCGGCGAGCTGGAGGAAGCGCTCCAGGCGCGCGCTCGAGTGCTCAGGGCCGTTCCCCTCGTAGCCGTGCGGGAGCAGGAGCGTGAGGCGGGAGGTCTGGCCCCATTTCGAGAGGCCCGCGACCATGAACTGGTCGATGATTCCCTGCGCGTTGTTGACGAAGTCACCGAACTGAGCCTCCCAGACCACGAGCGTCTCCGGCGCGGCCACGGAATACCCGTACTCGAACCCAAGCGCCGCCGCCTCGGACAGTGGCGAGTTAGAGAGCTCGAACGAGGCTTGCGCTCGCTCGAGGTGCTGGATCGGCGTGTAGATCTCGCCCGTCCTGGCGTCGTGGAGGACGTCGTGGCGGTGTGAGAACGTGCCGCGCTCGGTGTCCTGACCGGTCAGGCGGATTGGGATTCCATCGACGAGGAGGCTCGCGAAGGCGAGCGATTCCGACTGGCCCCAGTCGATTCCGCCCTGTTCGAGCGCCTGCTCGCGACGATCGAGCTGCTTCTTCAGCTTCGGGTGCACTGTGAATCCCTCGGGGACGCGGACGAGCTCCCTGTCGAGCCCCCGCAAAAGCTGCTCCGGGACGGCGGTGGCGACGGTGGCGCCGGTCCCAAACGGGATCTTTCCCTCACGGGTGACGGCGGACTGGGCGAACGAGTTCTTGAGCCGCTCGTGTGCCTCCTTCAGCTTCGTCTCGACCTGACGGGTAAACGCATCGGCCTCGGCCTGCGTGACGATTCCTTCCTCGATAAGCCGCTCGGCGTACTGCGCCCGCGCCGTCGGCTGCTGGGCGATTCGCGCGGCCATCAAAGGCTGGGTGTAGGCCGCCTCGTCCTGCTCGTTGTGACCGTGGCGGCGGTAGCCGACGAGGTCAATCACGACGTCGTTTTGGAACCGTCGCCGGTAGGCCATCGAGAGCCGAACGGCGGCGATGCACGCCTCGGGATCGTCCGCGTTGACGTGGATGATCGGGAAGTCGAAGCCCTTCGCCAGGTCGCTCGAATAGCGAGTCGAGCGCCCGTCGACCGGGTCGGTCGTGAAGCCGATCTGGTTGTTCGCGATCAGATGGAGCGTGCCGCCGGTCGAGTAGCCCTCGAGCTTGGCCAGGTTGAGCGTCTCGGCCACGATCCCCTGCGCAGGGAAAGCGGCATCCCCGTGGATCAAAACCGGCACGGCCACACTCGGGTCATGTCTTCCCTCGCGCGTCGAGCGGTCTGTTTGCTCGGCCCGCGTCCGGCCCTCGACCACGGGATCGACGGCCTCGAGGTGACTGGGGTTGGCGGCGAGCGTGACGGTGACCTCGCCCGCGCGCGTCGCGCGCTGCCCCTCCGCGCCGAGGTGGTACTTGACGTCCCCGGTCCCCCCCTCGGGGTCGGCGGAGACCGCCTCGAGCGTTCGCTCCCCCTCGAACTCGCGCAGGATCGTCTCGTAGGGCAGCCCGAGCACATGTGCCAGCACGTTCAGCCGCCCGCGGTGCGCCATCCCGATCACGACCTCATGCGCACCGGCCTCGGCGGCCAGATCGATCGCCTCGTCGAGCATCGGGATCATCGCGTCGAGACCTTCGACCGAAAACTGCTTCTGGCCGAGAAACACACGGCGGAGGTAGTGCTCGAGGCCCTCGACCTCGCTCAGGCGTTCGAGCAGAAGCCTGCGGTCCTCGTCGGTCAGCATCCGCCGGTAGCGGCCGGATTCGATCGCCTCGCGCAGCCAGATCCGCTGTTCGTGGTCGGAGATGTGCTCGATCTCGTAGGCGCTCGTCCCTGAATAGGTCTCCTTCAGCTTGGGCAGGACATCGGCGAGGGTCTCGCCCGACGCATGGACGCGCAGCACGCGGGCCGGAATGCGAGCCTGCAGCTCGGGGGTCAGCTTCGGCTGCAGCCGCTGCGGCTCGAGCGCGGGGTCTCCGACGGGCTCGGAGCCGAGCGGATCGAGCTGCGCCGCCAGGTGGCCGTGCATCCGCAGCGCTTTGACCAGGGACATCGCCGCCGCAACGCCCCCGAGCAGCTCGTCCGGGGGCGCCGGAGCGGGGGCACTCGAGGGTGCGGGCGCGGGCTGTCCGTTGCCGTCGGCCTGAAGCCTTTCGACCAGGCGGGCCAGCCCGGGGAGGGCTCCGACGAGATCCTCGTCGCCACTCTCGAACAGCGCTCGCCACTCGGAGGGGACCGCCTCGGGATTCTCGAGGTACTGCTCGAGCAGCCCTCGTGCATAACCGGAGTTGACGGCGTCGACATCAGCCATGGGCGCACCTTTTGTTGTAGCAGTGCCCGCTCCTGCCGGAGCGCGGCCGGGGCTGCTCAGAAGATCGGGTGATTGGTGACGACGGCGATCAGGGTGCCCGCGATGAAGCAGACACCAGAAATGCCGAGCGCCCAGCCCGACAGTCGCTGATGGCGTCCGCCGATGCCGGCGGCGATCAAGGAGAGCAGGATCGTGAAGGGGATGATCCGAATCGGCCTGTAGGCCAGGGCGACCAGACTCCCGAAGATCGCGAGCGAGGCCAGCAATCCCGCGACCGCCTCCGCGGGACGGTCTGCGGCCCGGACGGGGGTGCTCATCGCGGAAGCGCCGC
>DASUWJ010000051.1:0-11473 GCA_036378475.1 Gaiellaceae bacterium | reverse complement strand
AAGACGCGAGCAGGGCCGGCACCGAGCGTCCGCGCCGCCTCGAGCAGGGACGGCTCGATGCTCTCGAAGCTCGCGATTGCCCCGCGCAGGTAGAAGGGGGTCTCGACGAAGCAGACCGCGAGCACGACCGCCGCCTGCGTGAAGCCGAGCCGCAGCCCGAGGGCCTGGAGCGCTCCGCCGAGCAGGCCGAGTCGCCCGAAGGTGACGAGCAGAGCGATGCCTGCGACGGCCGGCGGCAGGACGAGCGGCAGCTCGATCAGCGACAAGAGGAGCGGCCGTCCCCGGAAACGAGCGCGGCCGATCGCGTAGGCCGCGGGCGTCCCGACCAGAAGGACGAGGGCGTGGGCGATCACGCTCGTCTTGAGACTGACGACGAGCGCATCGCGCGCGGCCTGCGTGCCGAGCGCGTCCAGGAGGCTGCCGGGCGGCACCCGCAGGAAGAGCGCCACCACGGGCAGGACGAGAAAGAGAATCGCGAGGGCGGCTGCCCCGACCGCGGCCGCCGCGAAGACGTGCTTCATCGCGGCCGCTTGGGCAGTCCGAAGCCGGCGCTCGTGAGCAGTCGCCGGCCGCGCAGGGAGGTGACGCGCTTGATGAACGCGGCCGCTGCCTGCTGATGAACGCTCGAGCGCACGATCCCGAGCTCGTAGCGGATCGGCGGCTGGGCCCAGGCCGGCAGCGCGATCGCCCGCACCTGGCCGGCGACGGGCCTGGCGTCGGTCTTGTAGACGAAGCCGGCGTCGCCCTCGCCGAGCGCGATCTTGGCGACGATTCCCTTCACGTCCGGCTCCTGGTCGACGACGTTCCGCATCACGGCCGAGGTGATCCCGAGTGCGTCCAGCACCTGCCGGGTGTAGGCCCCCACCGGCACCGAGGGCGAGCCGATGATCACCTTGATCCCGCTCCGCCGCAGGTCGTAGACCGAGCGCACGTGTCCCGGATTCGAGCGCGGGACGATCACGATCAGCCGATTGGTCGCGAAGACGAGCGGCCGGCGGAGGAAGCCGTCGTGGTAGAGGAGCTCCGCCTGCTTGGGGCTCGCAGAGGCAAAGACGTCGGCCGGAGCGCCCTGTTCGAGCTGCGCGGCCAGCTGGTCGGAGCCCGCGAAGCTGTAGCGCGGGGCGCTGGAGATCCGCGGGAAGACCTCGGTCAGCGAGGCCGCCGCGTAGACGGTGATCCGCGTCGCGGGCGAGCTACCCGCCGGCAGCGCGAGCGCGAAGAAGAGGGCGAGTGCGCCGGCGAGCGACTTCATCGCTCGAGCAGCACGGAGGTCGCTTTGACGATTGCCGTCGCCTGCGAGCCCGGTTTGAGGCCGAGCTCCTCGACCGCCTCGCGGGTGACGACCGAGACGACGCGAAAGGGGCCCGCCTCGAGCTCGACCTGGGCCAGGAGACCGTCGACCTCGACCCGCCGCACGGTGCCCTGGAAGCGGTTTCGGGCCGAGAGCTCGCGCCGCTCGCTCCCCCGCAGCCGGGCGATCTCCGCACCGCTGATCAGCCGGCGGTTGGCCGCGTCGCGTCTGGTGCGAATCCGGCCGGCCCGGTCCCAGCGGCGCAGGGTGTCGATGCTGATCCCGAGCGCGGCTGCGGCCTCGGCAGGGCCGAACTCACGTTGCCTAGGCATTGCCTAGACGCTAGCAACTTCGGCGTTTGCCCGGGAGGGGCTGGCGAGGGCCCGTTTTACCGGCGCCGGATTCGGAGAGACCTCCGTCAGGTAACCGTAATCTCGGACCGGGAGAGCAAAGGGATTGCGCCGAGCCGTGGGCCGGTCGGCAGGGGGAATCGTTGCAGCTGCGGCCGCGCTTGCGCTCGTCGCGCCCGTGGCCGCCCGCGCCGGCGCGAACCAGAACGTCCTCCACCCGGAGAGCAAGGCCGAGCACGCGATCAGCACGCTTTGGTGGGTGATGCTGGCCGCCTGCGCGGTCGGCTTCGGCGTGATCGTGATCCTGCTCTTCCTCGGCTGGCTGCGGCGAAACCGCGAGAGCCTTCCCTTCGGCGGCGGCGACCGGGCCGGGATGGTGATCGTCGTCGGCCTCGGCGTCCTCGTCCCGATCGTGATCCTGTCGCTCCTCTTCGTCTGGTCCGACATCTACGTGCTGCCGACGACCGAGCCCCCGGCGGGCGCCGCAACGAAGTTGTCCGTGCAGGTGATCGGCCACGACTGGTTCTGGGAGGTCCGCTACCCGGGCACCGCGGCCGTGACCGCGAACGAGATCCACATCCCGATCAAGACGCCCGTGGACATGCTCGGCACGACCGCCGACGTGATCCACAGCTTCTGGGTGCCGGAGCTGAACCGGAAGGTCGATCTGATCCCCGGTCAGGTGAACCGCCTGCTCCTGGAGCCCGAGCGGCCGGGTCGATACCGGGGCCAGTGCGCCGAGTTCTGCGGCCTGCAGCACGCCCACATGGCGATGTACGTGTTCGCGGACCCGCAGCCCGTCTTCCGCGCCTGGCTCGCCAACATGGCCAGGCCCGCCCGCAAGCCGAGAACGGCGCTCACCCGGCGGGGCGCCCGCCTGTTTCAGAGCCTGCCCTGCGCCGGCTGCCACATGATCCGGGGGACGGGCGCGACCGGCACCGCGGGCCCGGATCTGACGCATCTCGCCAGCCGGACGACGCTCGCCGCCCTGACGATTCCAAACGACAGCGCCGCCCTCGCCGGCTGGATCCGGGACCCCCAGCACGACAAGCCGGGTAACAAGATGCCCGGGTTCAGCCTGACGAGCGGCGACACGGCCGCCCTGGTTGCCTACCTCGAAAGCCTCAAGTAGCGGTGGCGACGACGGTCACCGAGCCGGGGCTCGAGCGCGTCGGGCGACTCGAGCGGATCTGGAGCGAGCCGCGCGGCGCTCTGGGCTGGCTGATCACGACCGACCACAAGCGAATCGGGCTCCTCTACTTCTTCACGACGCTCGCCTTCTTCGGCGCCGGTGGGATCGAGGCACTCCTGATGCGGACCCAGCTCGCGCAGCCGAACGAGAAGCTGCTCTCGCCGGAGACCTACGACCAGCTGATGACCATGCACGGGGTGACGATGATCTTCCTGTTCGTGATCCCGATGACGACGGGCGCGTTCGGCAACTACCTGCTGCCGCTGATGATCGGGGCGCGGGACATGGCCTTCCCCCGCCTGAACGCGCTCAGCTACTGGCTCTTCCTCGCCTCGGGCCTCTTCATGTACGCGAGCGTGTTCATGCACACGGCACCGAACGCGGGCTGGTTCGACTACGTGCCGCTGGCGCTCAAGCAGTACGACCCGGGCCGGAACATCGACTACTACGCGCTCGGGCTGATCTTCAACGGGGTCGCCTCGACCGCGGCCGCGCTCAACTTCATCGTCACGATCTTCAAGCTGCGGGCGCCCGGGATGTCGCTCAACCGGATGCCGCTCTTCTGCTTCGCGATGCTCGCGGTGTCGCTCTCGCTCATCTTCGCCCTGCCCTCGCTGACGATCGACCTCGTCTACCTGGAGCTGCAGCGAAACGTCGGCTTCCATTTCTTCGATGTCGCGCACGGGGGCAGTCCGTTCCTCTGGCAGCACCTGTTCTGGCTCTTCGGCCACCCCGAGGTCTACATCATCATCCTGCCCGCCTTCGGGATCGCAACCTCGATCATCCCCACCTTCTCCCGGCGGCACATGATCGCCTTCCCGCTCGTGGCGCTCGCGGAGTTGCTGGTCGCGTTCATCGGCTTCGGTGTCTGGGCGCACCACATGTTCGCCACCGGGCTGCCGACGATCACGCTCGTCTTCTTCGCCGCGGCCAGCATGATGGTGGTGATCCCGAGCACGATCCAGGTATTCGCCTGGACCGTGACGGTCGCGCTCGGGCGGCCCGAGTTCAGGGCGCCGCTGCTCTTCATCGGCGGTTTCATCGTCTTCTTCGTGCTCGGCGGATTGTCCGGGATCATGTTCGCCGCGATCCCCTTCGACCAGGCGACGACGGACACGTACTTCGTGGTCGCGCACTTCCACTTCATCATCTTCGGCGCGGCCGTCTTCCCGATCCTCGGCGGTATGTACTACTGGTTCCCAAAGGTCACCGGCCGCCTCTACCACGAGGGCCTGGCCAAGCTGTCCTTCTGGCTGGCCTTCGTGGGCACCGCGCTGACGTTCTTCCCGATGCACATCCTCGGCCTGCTCGGGATGACGCGCCGGGTCTACACCTATCCGGCCTCGCTCGGCTGGGGCTCGTACAACCTCTCCGAGACGATCGGCGCCTTCATCCTCACCGCCGGGCTGCTCCTGATCTTTGCCAACCTCCTCTACAGCCGCTTCCGCGGCCCTGCATCGGGACCGGATCCCTTCTTCGGCGGCACGCTCGAGTGGGCGACGAGCTCACCGCCGCCGCCCTACAACTTCCCGGTCATCCCGACGGTGAGGAGCGCCTATCCGAACTGGGATCGCGACGAGCGCAGGCGCGACGCGGAGCGGCTCGCGCGCGGCGAGCTCGTGCTCGACGAGGGACACGAGACCCCGGCGACGACGGTCCGAGACGCGTTCCCGGACGAGATCCTGGAGATGCCGGGCGAGTCGTTCTGGCCCCCCGTGCTCGCACTCATGACGGCGATGCTCTTTGTCATGCTCCTGGCCCACCACTATGCCGTGGCCGGCATCTTCGCCGCCCTGGCGCTGGCGACGCTCGGCGCCTGGCACGCCCAGGAGCCTCAGGCGGAATGAGCGCCCTGCCCCGCAGCGCCCGGACGAGTGCGGCGGCGAGGCTGCCACGGGCCGGACAACCCCGCGCCGCCTTGCCGAACGGCTGGTGGGGGACGGCGGTCTTCATTGCGACCGAGGCGACCCTGTTCGGGACGCTCATCGGCACCTACTACTTCCTCCGCTTCAACAGCCTCCACTGGCCGCCGCCGGGGATTTCGGCGCCGAAGCCGACCCTGCCCCTCGTCCTGACCGGACTGCTCGTCGCGACGAGCGCGCCGGTGCAATTCGCCGTCTCCGCCGCAGGCAGGGGGCGGCTCTCCGCCGCCCGCGTCTCGCTCCTCGTGGCGCTCGTCGTCCAGGCCGGCTACCTGGCTATGCAGCTACACCTCTTCAGCCACGACGCGCACGAGTTCCCGCCCAGCGGCAGCTCGTACGCGTCGATCTACTTCACGCTGCTCGGCGCCCACCACCTGCACGTTCTGATCGGGCTGCTTCTGAGCGGCTGGGTGTTGCTGCGGACGGCCACCGGGCTGACGCCCTACCGGATGACCGGACTGCGCGTGACCGCCTTCTACTGGCACTTCATCAACGTGCTCGCGCTCGTCGTCGTCGGCACCCAGCTCTCGGCCTCCGTGTGATCGCCTCGCTCCGCCGACCCAGCCCGGAGTTCCTGCAGTGGTTCGGCCTGCTCGGGGCGGCGTTGACCTGGACGGTGCAGCTCGTCGTCGGTTTCGGCGTCACCGTCGCCCGCTGCGGCGCCGCGAACGGCGTCCTTGGCGTCGACGTCAAGGTCTGGGAGATCGGGCTGATGGCGGGCGCGCTCGCGCTCGCGCTGCTCGCGGAGACGGCCGCGGTGACGCTCTTCCTCCGCACGCGCGAAGTGGACGAGAGCGCGCCGCCGCCCGCCGGCCGCCACCATTTCTTCGCCGTCGCCGCAACGCTCGGCAACCTGCTCTTCCTAATGATCATCCTTCTGAGCGGGATCGGTGCGCTTCTCCACATGAGTTGTCAGCAGGCGTGATCAGGCTCGCGACACTCGCCGCCGTCGCGCTCGTGCTGCCGGGAGCCGCGGCTGCACAGCCGGGCGTCGGCGTCCAGGCGAAGACCGGGCCGGCTCTGTACGCCGCCTACTGCCTGAGCTGCCACGGGATCGCCGGGAGCGGAATCAGCTCGCGCTCCCATCCGAGCGGGGCGCTCGGCCTGCGGGGGCTCGGGCCGCCGCTCAGGGGCGTCGGCGCCCTCGCTGCCGACTTCTACCTGAGCACGGGCTACATGCCGCTTCAGAGCCCCTACGACGAGCCGCTGCACACGGCCTCGTCCTTCGACCGGGCGCAGATCGCGGCCCTCGTCGCCTACGTGGCCTCCTTCGGCCACGGCCCCGCGATTCCGAAGCCGCACCCGGAGCGAGGCTCGGTCTCGCTCGGGCTCGCGCTTTTCACCGACCACTGCGCAGGCTGCCACCAGGTGGCTGCCGAGGGCGGCTACGTCACGAACGCCGTCGCACCGCCGCTCCACAAGGCCTCGCCCGTGCAGATCGCCGAAGCGGTCCGAGTCGGGCCCTACCTGATGCCGTCGTTTCCGGAGAGCCAGATCAGCAACGCGCAGCTCGACTCGATCATCGCCTACGTCGAGACGATGAAGCATCCCGATGACCGCGGCGGCTGGAGCATCGGCCGGATCGGCCCGGTCCCCGAGGGGCTCGTGTCGTGGTTGATCGGGACCGCTTCGCTCCTCGGCTGCTGCCTGGTGATCGGGAGGAGGTACGCGCGCTGAGCGGGCTCCGACGAGCCGCGGTCTCGCTCTTTGTGCTGCTGCTCGGCCGCGGCAGGCGGCGCCCGCGACTGGACGAGCGGCCCCGGATCGTGCCCGCCGGGGCGCCCGACCCGGGGGCCGAGTGGCTCGTCTTGGCACTGCTCCTCGGGGCGGCGCTCTGCGCGGCCGGCTTCATCGTCGTCTACGCCTTCCACGAGCTCGCGCATCAGACGCAGTACCTCGGACTCGCGCTCGGGCTTTCCTTCGCGTTCGTCGCGGCCGCCTGCGTCGTTGTCGGCAGGCGCCTGGTCGTGTCCGAGGAGCTGGAGGAGGACTACCCCTTGCCGGGTCACCCGCAGACACAGGAGGAGCTCGAGCAGCTCGTGCAGGAGAGCGGCTCCCGGTTCACGCGCAAGCGCCTCCTGCTCAGCGGTGCGGGCGCCGCGGGGACCGCGATCGGCGCGGCGCTCGTCGTGCCGGCGCTTGCGCTCGGTCCCTTCCTCGACACCGGGGGGCTCTACGAGACGCCCTGGCGGCGGGGCGTCCGCCTGGTCGACGAGAGCGGCCGGCCGCTCCTTCTGGACGAGATCGCCGCGCACACCTTCTACACCGCCTTTCCCCAGGGCGCCGGTCATGAGCAGTTCGGGGCGCCGCTCGTTGTCGTCCGCTTCGCGCCCTCGCAGCTCCATCTGCCGGCGCCACGGCGCGGCTGGGCGCCCGGCGGCGTCGTCGCGTACTCGAAGATCTGCACCCACGCCGGCTGCGCGATCGCGCTCTTTCGCAAGCCGACGTTCCCGGCGATCGAGCCCGGTCCCGCCCTGATCTGTCCCTGCCACTACTCGACCTTCGACCCGACCTCGGGTGGCCGCGTGCTCTTCGGGCCGGCCGGGCGCCCGCTGCCGCAGCTCCCGCTCTACGTCGATCCCGGCGGCGGGCTTCGGGCGGCGGGCAACTTCTCCGGCCCGGTCGGGCCTTCTTGGTCGGGCGTGCGCTCGAGACCGCCCCGGAACCCGGCGTGATCAGGCGGGCCGTTCGCTTCCTGGACGAGCGGAGCGGCGCGGCGCCGCTCCTGCAGAAGAGCCTGCGCTACGTCTTTCCCGACCACTGGTCATTCCTGCTCGGAGAGGTCGCCCTGTACAGCTTCATCGTCCTCGTCGGGACGGGGATCTACCTGACGCTCTTCTTCGAGCCGAGCACGGCGACGACCTACTACACGGGCACGTACCTCCCCCTGCGCGGCCACGAGATGAGCATCGCCTACCGCTCCGCCGTCGACCTCTCGTTCAAGGTGCGGGCGGGCCTGCTGATGCGCCAGACGCACCACTGGGCGGCCGACGTCTTCGTCGCCTCGATCGTCCTGCACATGCTGCGGATCTTTTTCACCGGCGCCTTCCGCAAGCCGCGCGACCTCACCTACTACCTCGGCCTGACGATGCTGATCCTCGCTCTCCTCGAGGGCTATCTCGGCTACTCGCTCGTCGACGACCTGCTCTCGGGGATGGGCCTGGCGATCGGCTACTCCGTCCTGCTCTCGATCCCGGTGCTCGGGCCCCGTCTGGCCCTGCTCGTCTGGGGCGGACCCTTTCCCGGTCGGCCCGAGTTCTGGTCGCGCCTGTACGTCGCCCACGTCTTCCTGCTACCGGTCCTGATCGGCAGCCTGCTCGCGGGCCACCTGCTCCTCGTCGCGGCGCGCCACCACACCCAATTTGGCGAGCGGCGCCGCATGACGGAGAAGAAGGTCGTCGGCCTGCCCACCTTCCCGGCCCAGGCCCCGCGCTCGCTCGGGCTGATGTTCGCCGTCGCCGCCGTGCTTCTTCTCCTCGGCGGACTCGTCCAGATCAATCCGATCTGGCTCTGGGGTCCCTACCACGTCTACCAGGGGACGAACGGGGCCCAGCCCGACTGGTATCTCGGCTGGCTGATCGGGGCGCTGCGGCTCGTGCCGAGCTTCGACCTGACGATCGGCCACTACACCCTGATCCCGAACGCCTTCTGGGGCGGGGCGCTCTTTCCGCTGCTCGTCTTCCTGATCCTGTACGCGTCTCCCTCGCTCGAGCGCCGTCTGACCGGCGAGTACGGATTCCACCACCTGCTCGACCGCCCGCGGGACGCTCCCTGGCGGACCGCGCTCGGGGCGGCGCTCTTCACCTGGGTCTTCATCATCTTCTTCGCCGGCTCCGCCGACCGTGTCTTCGTCTCCTTCGGCGTTTCCTACCAGGCGCAGATCTGGGCCTACCGGGCGCTCGTTTGGGTGCTGCCGGTCGTGGCGCTTCTCGTCACGCGGCGCTGGTGTCTCGCCCTGCAGGAGTTGGAGCGCCTCGACCGGATCCGCAGGGCTGCCGAGGCAGAAGCGCGCGGCCGGCTGCAGCTCGAGTAAGAGGCTCAGAGTCTCGGCATGAGCTCGCGCCTCGCGAACTCGATGAAGCCGTCCTGGTCGTCGCCGATCTGATGGATGTAGACGTGGTCGAAACCCGCCTGCTCGAAGGCCTCGATCTGCTCCAGGTAGGGGTCGGGATCGGGCCCCAGCGGCAGCGCCTCGGCGAGGTCGTCCTCCGAGACGAGCGCCGCGGCCGCCTCGAAGTGGGCGGGCAGCGCGAGCTCCTGCGAGAGCGGCCCCTCGATCCCGGCGTTCGGCCAGCGCTCGTGGGCGGTTCTCCTCGCTTCCTCCTCGCTGCTCGCCCAGCAGACCGTCAGGTGGCCGTAGCGGGGCTTTCCCTCGCCTCCGGCCTGCTCGAAGCGCTCGACCAGGCCGGACTCGGGGGCGACGGCGATCAAGCCGTCGCCGATCCGTCCGGCGAGCTCCGCCGCCCGCGGCTGGGCCGCCGCGACGCAGAGCTCGGGCGGCTGATCGGGCAGCGTGTAGAGGCGGGCCTGCTCGACGGTGTAGTGCCTGCCCCGGTGCGTCCGGTAGCCGCCCTGCCAGAGCAGGCGGATCAGCTGGACGGCCTCCTCGAGCATCTCGAGCCGCTCGTCGGGGGCCGGCCACTTGTCGCCGAGGATGTGCTCGTTCAGATTCTCCCCCGAGCCGACGCCGAGGAAGAAGCGACCGGGCATCATCGCCGCGGTCGTCGCCGCCGCCTGGGCGATGATCGCCGGGTGGATCCTGATCAGTGGACAGGTGACGCCCGTGCCGATCCGGATCCGCTCGGTCGCCTGCGCCATCCCTCCGAGCACGCTCCAGACGAAGGGGCTGTTTCCCTGCCGGTCGACCCAGGGATGGAAGTGGTCGGAGACGAGCGCGTAGGTGAAGCCGGCGGCCTCGGCTGCCTTCGCGAAGCGGACGAGGGCCGCCGGCCCTTGTTCCTCCGAGGAGAGCGAGTAGCCGAGTTCCGGCATCCCGTCGGCCTTCCAGTGTTGCCGACTCCATAAACGCCCGCCGCACGGGCCGATCGCTCGAGCGCCGGCGCGGGCAGCGGCCCGGCCGCGCTTCCTGCTCCCGCTCGGGCGGAGAGGTTGCCGGGCCGAACGGGCTTTTCTAGCGGCTGGGCTTCGTCACGGCGAGCCCCTCGCGCCGCTTCTGGGGAATCGAGGTGTGGTGTGGGTTCGCGGCCGACTGCTTGCCGGCGTGGTAGACCGCGAAGCGCTCGCAGAGCGAGCCCGCGAGCAGGAGCGAGCCGGCCGCCACCGCCCCGGCACGGCGGCGTCCTGCGAGCGCCATCAGGGTGCTGCCCGCCACGGTCGCCGCGCTCGCCAGGCGCGAGTACTTCCCGGCGCTGCCCTCGTGGTAGACCGAGCCGACGAGCTCTCCCAGCCGGTGGTGCATCAGCTTCGCGCTCACGAGCTCGCAGGCGCCCCCGATCAAGGCAAACCGACGGGCGGGGGCCGCGAATCCGACCGGCGTCAGGATCGCCGAGGCTCCCCCCGCGCTCGCCGCCGCGCTCGAGGCGAACACGAGCGGCAGCTCGCGCCTCGCCTCGTGCCAGGCCGGTACGACCGACTGGGCGACGAGCGCGCCGGTGTAGGTCGCCTGCAAGGGGCCGAGCAGCCCGGCGCCAAGCTGTGCCGCCGTGCGAAGTCGCGGCAGGACGCCGAACACCTGGCAGGCCAGGGCGAGCGAGGTCGCCGCGCCCTCGGCCGAAAAGATCCAGGTGCCGACGCTCATCGGCGAGGTGAGCTTGCAGACGCGCAGCATGTTCAGGAAGCGCGCGGGCCGGCCGAGATCCTTGATCAGGAAGTAGGGACTGACAGCGGTGCCGGCGCCAGCCGCCGCGAGCGCCGAGACCCGTAGGCGGTTGTTTCCGGTCAGGACGGCGCCGAGGGCGAGCACGTTCGACGCTCCCGTGAGACCGCCGCTCCAGAAGTAGAGCGGGATCTCGGTGGACCAGACCGGCTCCTTGATGATCGGGCGGCCGTAGTAGGAGAGGGCGTCGCTCGGGGAGGTCGCGCTCATTCCCGACCGCCGGCGAATGCGGTTGCCGCGCCGAGCGCCAGCGCTCCCGCCGCCAGCGCCGCCGCGCCCCAGATCGTGCGCAGGTGCCTCGTCGGCACGACCGGATCGGGCGGCAGCCCGTACACCTCTGGCTCGTCGAGCAGGAGGAAGAACGCCCCCGCGCCGCCGATCCCGTCGTTCTCGTCGGCGAGGTAGAGACGGGCCTCGCTGACCCCGGATTCGACCAGGTCGCCGCAGCGCTCGCGCGCGCGCTCGACGAGCTCGTCCAGGGGACCGAACTGGATCGAGTCGGTCGGGCAGGCCTTCGCGCAGGCCGGCTCCATGCCGTCCTGGAGGCGGTCGTAGCAGAGCGTGCACTTGTGCATGCCGCCGTCGCCGCCGAGCTCGCGCTTCGAGATCACGCCGAACGGACAGGCGGTGACGCAGTAGCCGCAGCCGTTGCAGACATCGTCCTGGATCACCACGGTGCCGAACTCGGTGCGGAAGATCGCCCCGGTCGGACACACGTCGAGGCAGCCCGCGTGCGTGCAGTGCTTGCAGACATCGGACTCCATCAACCAGCGGAAGTCCTGCCGCCCCTCCTTGGTTTGGTCTCCTACCTGCTGCTCGATGAAGGCGACGTGGCGCCAGCTGTTCGCGCCGAGCTCGCCGCTGTTGTCGTAGGAGTTGCCG
>DASUWJ010000050.1:0-18533 GCA_036378475.1 Gaiellaceae bacterium | reverse complement strand
TGGCGGCGGCCCGTGGCGGCCCGCGGACGAGCGAGTGCCGTCGGGCGCCGGAAGCGGTTCCGCTGCGCGCTCGGCACGAGCCTCCGGGGCCGGCGCGCCGCCCGGCCGGTCGTGGTCGGGCACGCCTGCGGTCAGAGGTGTTCCCGGCTCGGGCGGCTCTGGCGGTCCCGCGGTAGGCGCACGCGATCCTGCAGGGCGGGAGCGGACGGGCGCGGCGGCGCGGCGGATCGTTTGCAGCAGACGGATCGGGCGCGGCAAGACCGTGCGGCCGTGCTCGGCGCTCTCCCCGGACAGCCACGTGGCGATCGTGTGCCGCTTCAGGAAGACGCCCCAGTAGAAGGCCGCCTGCAGGCCGAAGGCATAGAGCCAGCCGAGCAAGTCGGTGACGGCGGAGAGGGCGCCAGCCACCGAGACGACGACCGCGAGTACGAGCGAGTAGGCAGCCTTGCGGATGAGAGCGCCCGCGAGGCGCAAGATCCAACCCCGAAAGACCGCATGGCCGCGGCCGGGGAAGACGCCGGCGACGAGCGCGACCGGCGCGAAGGAGAGAAAGAGCAGGGCGAAGATCTGCGCGAGGATCACGGCCAGCGAGAGCGAGCCGAGCAGGAAGACGGCGCCGAGATCTCCGGCGAAGACGAGTGCCGCCATCGTCAGGCGCTGAAAGCCGCCGCCGGCCTGCTGGATATCGACGGCCGGCCGGTCGTCTACGTTGACGTGAAAGCCGTCGAACTGTCCGGGCGCCGGGGTCGCGCCGCCACCCCCAAAAGGATCGGGCAGCGGCGGTAGGCCGGGCAGAGTCGGCGCGCCGCCGGGAGAAGCTGTAGCGGCGGGCAGGGCCCCGTCACGCAAGGCCTCGTATTCGGCATTGCGCGGACCCGAGCCGGGCGCGTAGCGGAGGAAGCGCTCGGCGTAGCCGCCGCGGCCGCCCCGCTCGCTCAGGTGGTCGATGCAGACGCGCCGGGCGGCCGTGAACGGCGAGACCGGGTTGTGTTCGGAATCGACGCAGTGGCGGAGGCCGCCGAAGTCGAGCACGACCCAGGGCTCGTAGACGAGCGAGCGAAAGAGCCGCTCGGAAACGGCGGCCCTGGCGTCCGCCCCGGTTCGCAGATCGCCTGCGGTCGCGCTGCCGAGGAAGGCGAGCGACAGCTCGTTCGTCCACTCACTGGCGCGCCCGATCGACTGCCGGGGCGAGTAGACGAGGAAGAGCGCCAGGACGACGAAGACGAGTGAGAGCGCGAGCTGGCCCGCGGCCTCGGCGATCCGTCGTTGCACGAGCCCCTTCCAGATTCCCCAGAGCCCGGCGGCGAGGATGCCCACGATCAGCCACGACTGCCCGAAGGTGTGCTCGTAGACCGAGTGAATCGCCCGCTCGACCGCAGCGAGGGCGCCTGGCCCGAACCTCCTCCGCTCAGGAGGTCGAGCGAGAAGGCCCAGCCGAAGAGCGAGATCGTGGTCAGAACGAGGAAGCGAGTGACGTCCCAGAGCTGGCTCGCGAGGACGTGCGGGATCAGCTCGGCATAGCCGCCCGGGTTGGTGAGCCCGGCGTCGACGTGCATGTCGAGTGCGAAGTAGCTGCTCGGGTGCGGCCCGAGCGCGCCGCCCGACTGCGAGGGAGGCGACACGTTCTGGAAGACGTCTGTGCCGGTGTATCTCGCCAGCGCCGGGGTCGAGAGGAGGAGCGAGAGCAGCACCACCGCCAGACCGGCGCTCGCGCGCCGAAGCGAGCCGCTGCTCACGCCGTGACCGGGCTCCGTTCCGGCGAGCGGCCTGGGGTCGTCTCCAGCAGTGCCAGGAGCTTCGGGTCGGCCAGATCGATCTGGACCTCGGCGATCCGGTCGTCGATGTCGCGGAGCAGGCAGCGGCCCCGGCGATAGGAGCGAAGCCGCTGGATGAGCTCGCGGTCGTTCGGGTCGAGCCCGAGGAGCGTCAGGGCTCGACTCGCCTCCGCAACCGTCTCCTGCCCGAAGATGAACCGGGCTCCGATCAGGTTCTCCAGCTCGCCGACGTCCGCGAGCTGCTGGGTCGCGAGCAGGAGCGTGGCGTTCTCGGCCCGGCCGAGCCGGTTCAGCCGATCGAGCAGGCGACGCCCTTCCGAGGAGGCGAGCAGGAGCCAGGCCTCGTCGAAGAGCAGCAGCTTCGTGCGGGTTCGATCACCGCTGACGAGCCGGAGCGCGTAGGCGGCGACGAGCTTCAAGACGGCAACGCCGAGGCGCTCGTTGGGCGCATAGTCGGAGCGAGGCGTCCCGGGCGCGGGCAGGCTGAGTGCTCCGGCCTTGATCGTCGTGACCGGGCGCCCGGCGACCGGCTCCGCCTCGGTGTCCGAGCCGAAGGCGAGCCGGCCGAGTCCGGCGTCCGCCCAGACGGCGAGCGCGTCGCCCGCGTCGCGCGCATCCGGATGCTCTGCCTTGCCGAGGAGCTCCAACACGTCGAGTGAGCGGGGGCGCTCGCGCCGGAGCGCGTCGCGAACCGCGCGCCGGATGTGCGTCTCCCAGGAGGCCGGCCCCTTGGGCAAGAGCTCGATCAGGAAGGAGTTCGCAAGCTCCTCGCGCAGGAGCGGCGGGGCGATTCGGAGCGGGTCGAGCAGCCCCCGGAAGCGCTCCTCGCCGGACAACTCGATCACGCTGACTTGTCCGGCGAGAGCCGGAACGCGTTCCAGATTGTGATCGGGTTTTGGGTCGATGTCGACGACGAGACCACCTCGGAGCGCCGTCTGGAGAGCCAGCAGCTCCGCCGCGATCGTCTTGCCGGAGCCGAGCGTCCCGGCGAGCAGGATCGAGGGCGGACGGCTCTCTCTCGCGGCCGCCGCGGTGTCAAAGAGCACTGGCCGCGCGGAGCCGGCGGAGGTGGTGCCGATGTAGGCCCCGTTCTCCTGGCCGACGTGCTGGCTCGCGAGCGGCATCAGGGCACCGAACTGATCGACCGTGAGGTAATCGCCGTAATCCCAGATCGAGCCGGCGTCGGCGCGCGGGAGGTGCTCGAGGTAGAGCGAGCGCTGCAGTCCGAGCGGGCGGTAGAGCTCGACCGTCCCGAAGCGCGCCCGTAGCCGCTCGATTCGCTCCTCCAGGGCCTGCTCGCTCGGCGCACCGAGCGCGAGCGAGATCGCCGCGTGCAGGAGCGGCGGCCGGGCTTCGGAGTCGAGGTAGGCGTGGAGCTCGCGCGCGAGCCCGCGGTTCTCGTCCGCAGACCAGGATGCACCCTGGCGGGCCTCTGCCTCCTGCGCGTAGACGTCGTCGGCGTCGAGGATCCGCCGGCGGACGCGGCCGACAGCCTCGCGGTTGCCGATCCAGCGCGCGTGCAGGGCGGCGTCGACGGGGAACTCGAGCGCCTCGAGCGGTGCCGAGAGCAGCTCCGCCCGCGGACCCGGAAAGGACGCCTCCTCCGGCAGCGCTCCGAGGGCGAGGAACGCCTGGTAGGAGCGGGAGTGCTCCGAGTCGAGGACGAGCGCTCGCTCCTCCTCGAGAACGACCGCGGCGTCGAGCCGAAAGACGTCTGTCTCCAGCGGGTCGTAGGAGCGGGCACCTCGCTCGGACGTGACGACCAGGGCGTTCGGCTGCCACCAGCGCTCGGGCGAAGGTTCGGCGCAGCCTCGAAGGGGAGCGCGGCGGAGGAGCCACTCGAGCTCACGGAGCGTCGCGCGGCGAAGCGGCAGAATCGCGCCGAGCCGGGCGAAGAGGCGCTCCTCGGCCGCCGCCAGGGCGCCGAGCTCGGAGTCGTGAAGCGGCTTCGGGCCGGCGAGCCCGAAGCGTTCCTCGAGCGAACGCCGGGCCCGGTCGGCCGCTCGTACCAGCCCGCTGCCGAAGCCGAGCTCCGGCCGGGCGAGCGAGATCGCGATGTAGACCTCCGGCACCTGCGCCTGCAGGCTGCGGAGCGCGGGCTCGTGCGTGTCGAGGTAGGCGCCCCAGGCCGGCAGGCGGGCGTGGCGCTCGTCCGCCAACGCGGGTGCGCGCTCGAGGTAGCGCTCGACCGGGTACGCGCGGCCAACACGCCAGAGGCTGAAATCGGCCTCCACGGCGAAGGCGAACTGGGCGAGTCGGCTGAACCAGAGTTCCTTGTCTCGCCGCGGCAGGTAGCGGTAGGAGACGGTCTCGAGCCGGTAGAGCGCCGCCCGCTCCTCGCGAGGCCCGACGAGCAGATTGCCCTCCACGTAGCGAAGTGGAAAGCCCGTCACGGCCGGATCTCCAGTCGCTCCCCGGCGGCGACGTCGATCCGGCCGCCGGGCGTGGCGCCGGCACCGCCCGGACGCGCCAGCCAATAGCGGCGCCGGCGTTCGAGCGAGACGGGGACGGCGAACTCGACCCGGGCCGGACCGCGCACGCGCGAGCGCCGCAGTTCGGACGCCGAGAGGTCGGAGGAGTAGCCGCAGTCCGCCCCCAACGAGTCCGGTTCGCCCCTGGCCGCCGGCCGCCCGGCCCAGGTCCTACGCGGGCGCAGCCGAAGCGACAGCCACGTGCGGGCGAAGCGGTGCGCCGGCAGGCCATCCGGCGTCGCCTGGGTGAAAAGGACGGCGAGGCCGGCGGGCAGGAGCAGCGCCCGCAGCGGGAGCGGGGCGAGCGCGAGCAGCGAGCCCAAGCCGGGGAGGCTGCCGGCGACGAGGATGGCGAGGAAGCCGGCGACGAAGTAGCAGAGTCCGCGCAGTGGGATGCCGCCCGGCACGGGGAGGACGAAGCGGTCGATCCGGTAGATGCGGCGCTCGAGCCGAAAGACGCGGCGGTACGAGCGAACGACGAGCTCGTCGTCGGCGCTCACCGGGTGAGCGTCGTCCAGACGTTCTCGATCGTGTGCGCGACCGCCGCGGGGGCGAAGACGAAGCCGCCGACGATGAGCGCCGCCAGGACGAAGAGGCCCAGCTCGTTGTAGCGCCGGTTCAGCAGGAAGACGAGGCTGACGAGTGCGGCGACGCCGGTGAACGCGGCGGTCGCCCAGCTCTTCAGGAGCTCGCCGAGGTTGTGGCCGACCGCCTCGCCGCCGCCCGCTGCGAGGGCGCTCGCCGGAACGAGGAAGGCGGCGAGGGTGAACGCGAACACGGTTGCGAGCCGAGCCTTCATTGACCGGTCCCTTCTGAGTCGACGGAGGCCACGTACCAGCGGCCCGCATGCGTCAGGGAGACGCGGTAGGCGAAGAGCGAGGTCTGGCCCGCCAACCGGTCACGCGCGCTGACGAGCGCTCGCACCACGAGCCGACCGGGCGCTTGAGTGCCGACCCGGGCGAGCGTCAGTAGCTCGACCCGGTCGAACCGGCCCGCCACGCCCCGGAGCTCGGCTCCCGGTGGCGCGAAGTACGAGAGTGCTGACCCCGACCCACCCAGATAGGCCGGGAAGAAGCGCATCAGTAACGGCCTGACCTCGTTCTCCAGCCCGGCATCGAGGGGAGCCTCCGGAGCGGCCGGGTCGGCGGCGAGCGCCGGTGCGGGTACCAGCGAGGGGTAGTCGAAGACGCCGTAGGCACCGGGGGCGCTACTCGCCAGGGGAACGGCCAGATAGCGCGATCCCGCCCGCCCGCCGAGATCGACGCGGACCGTGATCAGCGCGTGCCGGGCATCAAGGCGGACCGCTCCAGCGGGCGTCGCCTGCAGCACCGTGAGCGGGCTCCCCCGCTGGAGCAGCGAACCGGTCCAGGGCGCGAGGCCCGCCGTTAGGTAGGGCCCGAGGCGGGGACGCTCACCCGCTCCGGGGCCGTGCGCGAAGTACGCGCGCGCGAAGCCGGCCGCGAAGGCCTCCGCTCCCTGGCCGGGAAAAGCCGCCCTCGGTGCCTCGAGCCGAGGCGCGGGCGGGCGCTCCCGCGCAGGTGCGATCACGGCGAGTGCTCCCCTTCCGATCAGGAACAGGAGCCCCGCCCAAAGGAGTGCCCGCCCGGCGGCTCGGGTCAGGGGGGAGCGGAGGAGCCTCATGTGGCGGCTCGCGGCTGGCGAGGAGGCGTGATCTCGACGCGCTCGACCGAGACCTCGGGATGCTTGCGGATCAGGATCGCCCGGCCCTGGCCGAGCCGCATCAGCTCGTTCGGATGAACGAGGTACTCCTCGACCGGGCGGATCGTACCCCGGCCCGTATCTCGGCCGTATCCGCCGCCTGGCCGCAGGCTGGCGCCGAGCTCAACGAAGGGCGCCCGCTCGGTCTGGAGCGCCTCTTCGTAGACCGTGCGCGTGCCCGCGAGGGCAGCGAGCCGCTCAGCGGATTCCGGCACATCCTGCCGATGGATCAGCTTCACGTTCGTGTTCGCGAGCACCTGGTCGGCAAACCCGCGGTCGACCCGGCTCAGGTCGGCCAGCTCCTGCGTGGCGAGTACGACCCCCAGCCCGGCCGAGCGGCCACGCGCGAAGAGGTGGACCAGATGGTCGGAGCGGATGGCCGAGAACTCGTCCAGCGCGGCGAAGGCAAGTCGCGGCTCGCCGCCGTGGGCGGCCAGCCTGCCGGAGATCAGCGTCTTCAGGTCGAGCACGACGAGCGCGGCGACCTGGGCCGCCGTCTCTCCGTAGGTCTGGGCATCGAGCGAAAAGAGCGTCACCCGTCCCTCCGCCAGGGTCCTGGCCAGATCGATCCCCTCCCCGGACAGGAAGGAGCCCGCATTCGTCTCGGCGAGCAGGGCGAGCCGGTTCGCGAGCCCCTGCACCGCGCTCGCGGAGCTGCGGTCGAGGCCTTCGCAGAAGCGCTCGATGCGCAGCCGCTCGGGCTCGGCCAGGCCGGCGCGGGCCGAGAGGGCGTAGGCGGCGAGCGCCTCGGGATCGAGCAGGCCGACCACCCGGGGCAAGGCGACGGTCTCGCCAGCGGCGATCAGGACGGAAAGGACGGTGTGCAGGTAGCGTTGGGCGGCACGCTTGTAATGGGGCTCGGTCCATTCCTCGAGCGCGACGAGCTTGTCGGTCAGCTCGGTCGCGCTCCCGTGCGAGAGCGGGTTCCAGCTCGAGGGACCGTCGAGCGTCCAGTGCTCGAAGGGCCGGCCGTCTTGGGCCGCGGCGCCTGCGAGCGACTCGGCCAGCTCGGGATCGGCCTTGAGGTCGGCGACAACCGTTCCGGCCCCGCGCGCGACGAGTGCACGGATCATCTGCAGGAGGCTGGTCGTCTTGCCGCTGCCGGTCGCGCCGACGATCAACGCGTGCTGGGCGAGCTCGGTCTCGGCCAGCGAGACCGAACGGCCGTCGGGCGTCAGTCCGAGTCCGATCCTGCCATCCGCTCTCGGCTTGCCAGCCGCCAGCCGCCGCAGCTCCCTGCGCCGGCTGAGCGCGGGGAATGCTCGCTCGCGCTCGCGCGGGATCCAGAAGGGATGCTGCACGTGCTCCAGCAGCGCAGCGGCGGCGGCGAGCAGCGCCGCGCCCGCAAGCCCGACCGGCAAGGAGGCGACAAGGGAGGCGGGGGCAAAGCGGGTGCGGGCGAGCTCGTAGAGCAGTCCCTGCGCTCGGTAAGCCGCGAGAGCGTGGCTGGGATCCGCGGAGAAAAGGAGCACTCCGCCGCTGATCGCGGCAGCGAGGATCACCGCGGCGCGCGCGGCAACGCTCCGGGTGATGAGCGTGAGCGCGGCTGCCAGCACGAGCGGCAGGAAGGCGATGAGTGCGACCGGCAGCAGCAGGAAGGAGCCTTCCGGCAGGCCCTCGTACCACGGTCGCGCCCCCGACTGCTTCCCGGCGCCTACCACCAGCGCACCTCGAGGCGCTCCTCCAGGTAGAGCGAGCGGGCGAGCTCCTCCAGCCGCCGCGCGAGCGAGGCGTGCTCGACGTAGTAGACGACGCGAGCGATCTGCGGCGAGCGGCGGTAGGCCTTGAGGATCGCGCGCAGCCGGCCCGTTCGCTTCGGCGTCAGCTCGAGCTCGAACGCGAGCAGCGCTCCCGCCGCGGCTTCGACGGCGAGATCGCAGAAGTGGCGGCGCGGGGGCTCACCGCTTCGATCCAGGCCGAGCGAGGCGGAGTACACGGCCTCCCTGCGGGCCTCGCGGGAGCGCATCTCTCGCTCGGTGATGGTGTGCAGGCCTGCGAGCTCGAACTCGACCGTGAGCTGCGTGATCCCGAGGTCGTGCCGGTACGTCCTCACATCGACCCGGGGTCTCGGCAGGCTGCTGCCGGCGAGCGCGAGTGCGGCCGGGGTGGCGAGATAGACGCTCGGACCGACGAACGGCCGCACGCGCTCGACGTAGCCTGCAGCGGCGAGCTCGCCGAGCCGCCGGCCCGCTCGGCCCGGGCCGATCCCGAAGCGCTCGCCGACCTGGGCTGCGCTGGCGAAGCGCTGGCGGGCCAGCCAGCCGAGGAGCTCGAGGTCTCGGCCCCCGAGCCGGATCGCGCGAGCCCGCTGCCTTCGCGGCTCCCGCCGGCGCGGGGGCCGTGAGCCGGCTTGAAGCGTGAGCGGGTGCGGTTCACGTATGGGCGCGGCGAGCTCGGTGCGGTGCAAATCTGCCTCCCGGTCGGGAGCGAAAGGGTCGCCTGGGCCGCTGCCAGGGCGCCGACGGGCGGCCGACCCGGCACCGACACGGACGCGCGGAGCCCGCTCGGGAAGTCCTGGCTCGCGCGCGCGCACCAGACGCGCTAAACAAGCAGGTAGCGCTCGCGCGTTTCTCAGGTGATGGATGCCGTCGGTGAGGAGATCGAGCGGTTGTACCGTGCTCGCTACAGCGGCTTTCGCCATGCCGTTGCGGGGATCGTCGGCGACTACGACGAGGCCCACGACGTCGTCCAGGATGGCTTCGCGCGAGCGTTTGCCGAACGGCGCCAGTTCCGGAGCGGTTCGCTCCCGGGCTGGGTCTGGCAGATCGTCATGCGGCGGGCACTGGACGCGCGCCGGCGGCGCCGGCCCGGCGCGCTCGAGGACGAGATCGAGCTCGACTTCCTCGGCTCGGATCGCGACCCTGAGCTCGTCGCTGCCCTGCTTGGGCTACCGCCGCGCCGGCGGCTGATCGTGTTCCTGCGCTATTTCGCCGATCTCTCCTACGAAGAGATCGCCGTAGCCTGCGGCCTGAGTGTCGGGACGGTCTCCGCCACGCTCGCGCAGGCGCTCGCGTCGCTCCGGCTGGCGCTGGGGGCCCTGGAGGTGAGCCGGTGAGCGAGCTGCTCGACGGGCGGCTCCAGCCGCGGATCCGCGCACTCGTCGCCGAGGAACCCGGCGACTGGTCCGAGGTTCGCCGCCGTGCGAGTGGCCACGCGAGCGTTCGCTCGCGCCGGCTCGTCCTGGCGCTCGCGGCGCTGCTCCTCGTGCTGCTCCTCGCCGTTCCGGCATTCGGGCTTGGGCAACAGCTGCTCGGTCTGTTCTCCGTTCGGACGCGCGCTCAGCTGGTGCCCGCGCTTCCCGGCCAGACCGTGGCGGTTCCCTACATCGTCGATCGCACGCTCGTCGAGCCGGGGCGTGGTCGCAGGCGGCTCGCCGCTCCACTCAGGGCGCCCCTCCTCGGGCAGGACGGACCGCTCGCCGTTTCCTCGCCGGACCGCAGATGGATCGCCTACGAGAGCTGGCAGGGAGGCGCCCCCCGGGTGCGCCTGTACGACCTCTTCGCGGACCGGGATACCCCGCTGGCGGGCGGAACCCAGTCGGCGGTCTGGCGCCAGGACGGTGCGCTCGCCTACTGGCAGGCTGCCGGGCCACGCTCGAAACGACGGCCCTACCTCGGCGTCGTCCTCGTTCGCTCCCGACCGACTGGGCGGCCGACCACGTGGCTCGGCCGGCCCGGGCCCTACCTACTCGCCGGTTGGGCCCGTAGCCGCTTGCTCGTGATCGTCGAGCGCTGTCCCGGCTGCCCGCGCGCGGCCTCGCCCGGCGTGCTGGCTCTTGGCCCGCCGGGGGCGGTGCACCGGCTGCCCTTGACCGACGTGAGCGCGATCAGCCCCGACGGCCGCTACGTGCTCGGCGGTTTCAACCCCGTGCCCGAGGAGGACGGCCCCTCGCCGCTCGTTCGGCTGGTCGAGGTCTCGACCGGGCGCATCGTGCAGACGCTCGACCTCCGGCAGGCCGGAAGCGGAGGTATCGAGGCACGCTGGCTGGCCGGGGGAATCGGTCCGGGCAGCTGGCTCGGAGCGAGAATCGTGGCCACAACGGCCCTCGGCAACGGCGGTGCCCTCGTCGTGCTGACCTTCTCGGGCGGCCGTCTCTCGCTCGAGCAGGTGATCAGGCTCGGCGGAGCGCCGGGGGCGTCGACTGGCTACGGCCCCTTCTTCTCAGCTCCGCTCTTCGTCGACGGCGGGACGGGGCGGGTGGCGGTGGCGCTTTCGGTTCCTCCGTCAAGAGGCCGCGCCGGCCGGCGAAGCCTGCTCGAGTGCGATCTCTCGCGGGCGAGCTGCGTCGGCGGCCGGGCGCTCGCGCGCGGAAGCTGGCTCGCGCTCGTCGGCGACCCGGTCCAGCCTGGCCCGTGAGGACAGCGTGCGCCGACTCGAACCCGCCGAGTGATCCCTGGCTCGCCCGCCCGGGTGAGGGAGAGCCCCTCCTCGTCCGCGTGCTCGGGCCCGTGCGCGTGCAGGCGGGCCGGTCGGTGGGCCGGCCCCGGCGCACGGCGACCGCGGAACTGATCGCCTACCTGGCGCTGCAGCGCGAGGGAGCGACGCAAGACCGGCTGCTCGAGATGCTCTGGCCGGCGCAGGATCCCCGGCGGACGCGAGCGCGGCTCTGGCAGGGCGTGAGTGAGGCGCGGCGGCTACTCGGCCCGGCCCTTCGCCGTCAGGGCGGCCTCTACCGGCTCGACTGGACCCAGACAGCGGTGGATGTCGACTCGGTCGAGGCCGCCCTGCGGCTTCCGCCCGAGGCGCGGCCAGAACGCGTCGAGCAGGCGCTCGCCCTCTTCCAGGGCCAACCCCTGGAGGGGATCGACGGCGCTTGGGCCGCCGGCCACCTACGGCGCCTCACCGCTTTGCTCGCGGCCCTCTGCGAGCGCGCGAGCCGGCTCTACCTCGACCGCCTCGAGCCGGCCCGCGCCCTGCTCGCCGCCGAGCGTGGCCTGTCGCTCGACGAGCTGAACGAACGCCTGACGCGGCTTGCGATGCAGGCGGAGCAGGACATGGGCCTCCGGCTAGCAGTGGCCGCGCGCTACGAGACGTTGCGTTCCCTGCTCGCCGAGCGGCTCGGGCTCGAGCCGGCCCGGGAGACGCGCCTCCTCTACCACCGCCTGCTCGCACAATCGTGACCCGAGCGGCCGCTCGGCGGGAAACAGCTCTGGCGCCGGCCGACGCTCCGGCCGTATCGTTCGTCCGGTGGAGGCCGCGACGCTCACCCAGCCGCGCGTCCTGCACCTCTCGCTCGTCGTCGGCTCCGATCTGATCGACCGCTCGGGCGGCAAGCTCGGTCGAGTGGATGACCTGATGGTGCGGCTAGGCGGGGACGAGTATCCCCCGGTCAGCGGCATCCTCGCCAGCGTCGCCGGCCGCCAGGTCTTCGTTCCCGCCGATGCGGTCGCCGAGATCGACCACGGGCGGGTCAGCGTTCGCGCCGTCAGGCTCGACCTGCAGCCGTTCGAGCGCCGGCCGCGGGAGGTGCTGCTGAAGAAGGACGTGCTCGACCGCCAGCTGATCAACATCGACGGCGCCAGGCTCGTCCGCGCGAACGAGATCGAGCTTGCCCGGGTCGACGGCTGGTACCGCGTGGTCGGGGTCGACGTCGGCCTGCGCGGGCTCGCGCGCCGCCTCCTGCCCCGCCCGCTCGCCGAGAGTCTCGGAGCGGGCACGGTCCTCGACTGGGCGACGGTCGAACCCTTCACCGGTCACGTGCCGACGTTGCGGCTGCGCGTCCCACATCCGAAGCTTGCCCGCCTGCATCCCGCCCAGCTCGCCGATCTCGTCGAGGCCGCCTCACACCAGGAGGGCGAAGAGATCATCGAGGCGGTCGGCGGCGATCCGGAGCTCGAGGCCGACGTCTTCGAGGAGCTCGAGCCGAACCACCAGATCGAGTTTCTCGAGGACCGCTCGGACGAGGAGGTCGCCGCGGTTCTCTCGCGCATGGGGTCGGACGATGCGGCCGATCTGCTCGGTCAGCTCCCGGAGGAACGGCGCGAGCAGATCGTCGAGAAGCTCCCGCCGGTTCAGCGCCGGCGCGTGCGGACGCTCCTCGGCTACGACCCGGCAACCGCCGGCGGTCTGATGAGTCCCGACTACGTGTCCGTGCACTCGCAGGCGACGCATCCCGAGGTGCTCGAACGCGTCCGCCGGTCGCGGTGCTCAGCCGATGAGCTGGCCTGGATCTTCGTGATCGACGCTCGCCAGCGTCTGAGCGCTGCAATTCCTCTCGGCGACCTCCTGCGCGCCGACCCGAAGCTTCGGATCGGCGAGGTCGCCAGGCCCGCCCAGCACCTGCGACCAGACGCAGACCTGGAGGAGGTAGCCCGGCTGATGACCGACTACGACCTGACCGTCGTCGCGGTGACCGACGATGAGGAGCGCATGCTCGGGGTGATCACGGTCGACGACGTGCTCGAGCTCGTCCTGCCGAAGGGTTGGCGACGCCAGTTCGGCATCTTCGGGGAGGATTAGCGACCGAGCTTCCGCACGGCGTTCCGCGCCTGCGCCGTAAACTCCGCCCGGCGATGGCGGCCGCGATCCGGATCGGGGAGCTCGATGGCGCTGCGAGTACGCGCAGCCACGACGCTTGTCCGCGACCGGGTACTGGCCCGACGCCCGCGGCTACGCCCGCGTAGCCGGCTCGCCGCCCGACTTCTCGCCCTCTTCGCGATCCTCGGTCCGGGGCTGATCGCCGCCAACGCGGGGAACGACGCCGGCGGGATCGCGACCTACGCCTCCGTGGGCGCCAAGTACGGCTACGACCTGCTCTGGATGATGGTGGTGATCACGGTCTCGCTGATCGTCGTCCAGGAGATGGCGGCGCGGATGGGGGCGGTCACCGGCAAGGGCCTCTCCGAGCTGATCCGGGAGCAGTACGGCGTCCGCTGGTCCGTCTTTTCGACCACCTCGGTCCTGGCCGCGAATCTCGGTATCTGCATCAGCGAGTTCGTCGGGATCGGCGCCGCGCTCGGTCTCGCGCACGTGCCCAAGTACCTCTCGATTCCGATCGCCGCGGCCGTCGTCTGGCTGCTCGTCGTCCGCGGCTCCTACCGGACGGCGGAGCGGGTGTTCGTGCTGATGACGATCCCCTTCTTCGCCTACCCCGTCGCCGCCATCCTCGCCCACCCCAACTGGGGAGCCGTCGGCCACGCGGTCGTCGCCCCGCACATCTACACGACCTCCAACTACCTCTTTCTCTTCATCGCCACCGCCGGCACCACGATCACGCCCTTCATGCAGCTCTACCTCCAGTCGGCCGTCGTGGAGCGAGGAATCGGAACGGAGGAGCTGAACGCCGAGCGGGCGGAGGTCGTGACAGGCTCGGTCTTCGCCAACGTGGTCGCGGGCTTCATCATCATCGCCACCGGCGCCACCCTGTTCGTGCACGGCGAGCGCACGGTCGGAAGCGCCGCCGACGCCGCGAAGGCGCTGGTTCCCTTCGCCGGCCACTACGCGGAGGTGCTGTTCGCGATCGGGCTGCTCGGTGCGAGCCTGCTCGCGGCGGCGATCCTCCCGGTCACGGCCGCCTACGTGATCGCGGAGACCTTTGGCTTCGAAAAGGGAATCTCACACCGGCCACGCGAGGCCCCCGTCTTCGTCGCCGTGATCACGGCGCTGATTGCGATCGGCACGATCGTGGCGCTCCTCCCGGGCGTGCCGGTGATCGGCCTGCTCGTCGCGGTTCAGGTCGTCAACGGCGTGCTGCTTCCGATCACGCTCGTCTTCATCTGGCGCCTAGCCTCGAACCGCGAGCTGATGGGCGAGCACGCCAACGGGCCCGCCTTCAGCATCCTGGCGGGGGCCACCGTGCTTGCCACCTCGGCGCTCTCGGTGCTCCTGCTCGGGGTCACGTTCGCCGGCTTCCTGGGCTTCTAGCCTGAGTACGATCTTGCGGTGGAAGCGGCTTCGCAGCAGCGGCCGGGCGCCTCCGCTGCGGTCGGGCGGTCGATCTGCCACGTATTTCACCATCACGGCAGCGATCAGGTGCCCTTCACGCGCGAGACGGCCGAAGGCCTGCTCGCCGGGCGCGAGTTCTTCTGGCTCGACCTCTGGCAGCCCGGCGGCGAGGATTTCGAGATCCTGCGCGACGTCTTCAAGTTCCACCCGCTGGCGCTAGAGGATTCCCAGCACTTCGACCAGCGGGCCAAGCTCGACGAGTACGACGACTTCGTCTTCATCGTCGTCTACGGGGCAGTTCCCGACGACGACCGGCTGGTCGAGGTGCACTGCTTCTACTCCGAGCGCTTCCTGATCACCGTTCACCGCGACGACGCTCCGGCGTTCGGCGAGATACGCCGACGCTACGACAAGCGCGCCCAGCCGATCGAACAGCCCTCGCTGCTTCTGTACCGGATCATCGGCGGGCTCGTCGACAGCTTCTTCCCGATCCTCGCCGATTTCGACGATCGGATCGACCAGCTCGAGGACGCAATCTTCCTGCGCGCGGACGATCGGCAGCTCCAGGAGATCTTCCAGATGAAGCGCCTGCTCGTGGGGATGCGGAAGTCGATCACCCCAGAGCGAGACATGTTCGCGGCGCTGATGGGAGGAGTCGCCGAGCTGCCCGGGCTCGCCGAGGAGGACGAGCGCTACTTCCGCGACATCTACGACCACTTGATCCGGATCAGCGACCTGATCGACAGCTACCGCGATCTGCTGACCGGGGCGATGGACGTCTACCTCTCGACCGTCTCCAACCGCCTGAACGCCGTGATGAAGCAGCTGACCGTGATCGCGACGGTATTCCTGCCGCTCACGTTCATCACCGGCTTCTTCGGCCAGAACTTCTCGTGGCTCGTCCGGCACATCTCCGGCTGGCCCGTCTTTCTCGGGCTCGGAATCGGGACCGAGGTTGCGGCGGTCGTCCTCCTGCTCGTCTTCTTCAGGCGCCGCGGCTGGTTCTGAGCACCCGGGGCTTGCTCGAAAGACCCGCCGCCCCGCCGCCTCAAGCCCGGGGGTCGCTCTGGTACCCGGGCTCGATTCGCCGGAGCTCCGCTCTCGTGACGTCGCAGAGCGTTTGAATCGGTTCCCGTAGCGCTTCCCCCGTCTCGTCCGGCAACTCCGGCAGCGCGTCGAGGGCAAGCTGGCAGGCGACCTCAAGCCGGATCAGGACCTGGAGCTTGGCCTCTCTGGGTTCGGCCGCGATGTAGGGACGTTTCCATGACCGCGAGGCTCGAAACCGGTGGCGGTGATCTGCGCGACGCCATCGCCTACATTTGCCAGGACGGACAGCTTTGAGCACGGTCGCGACATCGGCGTCATCTGAACTCTCGCTTCCGACGAGCGGACACGTCCTCCCCTGGCGCCGCTTGAAGCGCGACCGGCTTGCGCTCTCTTCGGGCTCGGCAGCCTCTTGCTCGGGGTGCTCAGCCCCGATCGAACCGACTACGACCTCCCGGTGGTTGCAGCGATCTTCTGCTTTGTTGCCGCCTTCATCGTCGTGCTCAACCTGGCCGCCGACCTCGTCCAGGCCGCGCTTGACCCGCGGGCTCGTTTCAGCGGCAGCCGCTAGCCCGCGCTAGGCGACTCCGACGGAGTTCGCGCGCGCCCCCCGGGGTTCCGCGCTCTCTGACAGGGTGCCGTGGAGCGGTGGTCAGGCCGCGGCGATCACGGCCGTTCGCCGGCTCGCAACTCGGTTCTTGCCGCGCCTCTTGGCCTCGTAGAGCGCGTGGTCGGCGGCGGCGATCAAGTCCTCGGCTCGCTTCAGGTCGCCCTTGGCGGCGACCCCGAAGCTTGCGGTGACGTGGATTTTCTCTCCGTTCGGAAGCTCGATGGTCGTCTTCGCGAGGTCGCTGCGGAGACGCTGCGCGAGCGAACGGGCACCCGCGATCTCGCTTTCGGGGACGAGCACGGCGAATTCCTCTCCGCCGTAGCGCGCTGCGAAGTCGATCTGGCGGACGCGAGCCGCGAGTACCTGGGCGACCTTTGCGAGCACGGTGTCGCCGACCTGGTGGCCGAAGCGGTCGTTGATCGTCTTGAAATCGTCGATGTCGGCGAGGATCAGCGCGAGCGATTCGCCCACACGTTCGGCCCGCCGCCACTCGAGCGTGAGCTCCTCGTCGAAGGAACGGCGGTTCGCAATTCCGGTCAGCGAGTCCGTCGTCGCCTGGGAGGCGAGCCTGCGGAAGTCGCTAAGGGCACTCAAGATGGGCCGCGCGAACAGCAGGCTGATCAGCAGCAGCATCGCGAACGAGCCAAGGGCGGCGTACATGATTCGCTGCTCGTATGGGCGAACGCTGGCCTGGATCGCCGAGTTGGGCCGGAGCGCGACAAACCGCGCGCCGTGGCCGTTCGCGATCGGAGTGAAGAGCGCGCGGTAGTTCGTCCCGCCGACCTCGGCCGTCTGCCGGTCGAGGGTAAAGCGCTCATTCGTGCCAACAACGGCATTTCCGCGGACGATGAGGAGCCGGTCGTTTGGCCCGTGGGAGGAAGCCCGCAGGAGCGTCGCTGCCAGCCGCTCGTTGAGTGCAACCGTGCCGACGAGACTCCCGATTCGCCTGCCGTTGACCGTCAGCCACACGGTCTGTGTCAACGCCAGCGGCGGCAGCTTGCCAGCGACCGTGTGTCCGTGCAGGTTGAAGACGAAACCGGGGTAGCGGCGCGCCAGACGGGCGATCGCGGCCCGGTCGCCGACGATCAAGGAACGGGCGACGTTGGGGGACCGGATTAAATCGTCCGCACGCGCCGAGGAAGCATCACCGAGCTGGGTGAGGCGGTTTAAGCCGGCCTCGAGCTCGAGGCGGAGGACTCCGTCAGCCCGGGCGCCCGCGTTCCGGAGTGCGCTTTGATCGAGGATCCGCACGGTCGCGATGATCGGAATCGCCGCGAGCAGCAACAGGCCGCCCAGGAAATACAGGCCCGACCTTCGCGTGACTCCAAAATGGGGTCGGCGGCGCCGGGGAGCCTGAACTACTCCATCGGCAGGCGTGGGGATGGATGCCGCCGCATGCATCGCCCTCGTTATCGACCCGCCGCCGCGTCCCCTTGAGTCTGGGATGCCCTCGAACGGGGCGCGTCGCGGGCTTAGAACTGAACTTTGGCTTAGAACTGAACTTTGGCGGGTCCGGACTCGGGTTTCGAGCCCTGTGGCGTCGTCCAAACCATCGTGGTCGGCGTCGTGATCGGGTGGATTCCTCCGGACCCGGCGCCGAGAACGATCGTCACGACGGCTCCGCTCGCGGTCATCGTTGAGTTACTGAACGTGACATTGCTGGCGTAGTCGGCACCGAGGTCAACCGAGCCGAGCGCGGCAATCGGCACTCCTCCCGCTTCGATCGTGACCGTATCGGAGGCCCCGCGATTGGTGAACTTCACTGAGACCGTTTTCGCGGAGCCGTCCCAGCCGGGGCTGATCAGGGTGGGATCGACCGTGCCTCCGAACGTCAAGAAGAGCTTGTCCCCGGCCTCCGTGCGACCGACCGTGCTGCCGCCGTTCGCGGTCTGGACGTCTGCAGGCGCAGGCATCACCGGAGGAGGCGGAGGTGGCGCCGGAGGAGGTGGCGGAGGTGGCGCCGGAGGAGGCGGAGGGGGTGGCGGAGGTGGCGCCGGTGGAGGAGGCGGAGGTGGCGCCGGAGGGGGTGGCGGAGGTGGCGCCGGAGGAGGTGGAGGGGGTGCCGGAGGAGGAGGCGGTGGCGGAGGAGGCGCGGGAGGCGCGGGCGGAGGTGGCGGGGCGGGCAGGGACGGAGGCGGAGACGAGGCCGGTGGATGCGGTGGAGCCGGCGGCGACGGAGGTGGCGGGGGGGCCGGCGCGGGCGGAGACGAGGGCGCCGGCGGCGAGGCCGGTGGCGGTGAGGGGGGTGGCGGTGAGGGGGGTGGCGGTGAGGGGGGTGGCGGTGAGGGCGTGGGCGACGGGCCGCCGGCGAGCGGCCCTGTGGCCGCGGTGATCACGGGCGTTCGGTCGAATACGGGCGAGCTGGCAGCCAGGCTCAGTAGCGGCGGTACCGCCACAGTCGGGAGGGGCGACTTGGCTTTCGGGCCCGGTCTCAGGGGAGTCGGCTGAACGGGGCCGACGGAGCGGGCGATGGTGGAAAGCTCGGCGGCAGAGACGGTCCTCGCCGGGCTCGGAGCTCCCGGCTTTGCCGCTCCTCCTGTCGCCGCGGCCCCGAAGAGCACCTCGCGCGCATTGCGGGTTCCGGTATTGGCACCGTTGATAATCGCCAGGGCCGGCAATCCGATCGTCAGCCAGAGAACAACGACGAGCGGCAGCGCTATTGCAAGCGGAACGAGCCGCGAGCGCGGTTTGAGGACGCCGCGCGCAGCGGGCAGCCGTGTGGGCATATCGATGTACGAGCGCCGCATCGCTCTCCTTCAAGCCACAGTGGTTACCTGAGCGTAAGGCGGCCGGATCGGCCGGATGCCCCCCAAAGAGGTGATTCCAGGCGCTCCCGAACGGGCCAAACTACCGCTTCGCAATGGCCACAGGAAGCCACGAATGCGGCCGTCAGGCGCCGGGCGGCCCAGTCAAGTCGTCTGAAGTGGTGTAGCGCTCTCGCTCGTCGGATCGTCGACGCTCACGCGGGTTGGAGGGCGCGCACCTCCTCTCGCTCGGAGCCGCGCTCGTCCCGCTCGTCGAGGAGGACGA
>DASUWJ010000049.1:0-26086 GCA_036378475.1 Gaiellaceae bacterium | reverse complement strand
CTCGGCGACGAGAGCCTTGACCTCGTAGCGCCGCCCGTCGAGCTCGACGATCGAGACCCGCTCGCGCAGTCTCCCGTCCGGCGAGGCCGGCGCCCTCCTTTTGCCGGAGGGGAATCGCGCCGCTTCTTCGGCAAGTTCGCTCGACTCGACGATGCCGAAGCAGGTCTCGCCGGCGACAAAGCACGCTTGCTCGAGCAGGGCCTGGTGGAAGCCCAGCAGCGTCGTGACGCCACCGATCTCGTACTCGGCGAGGGCCCGCAGCATCCGGCGGCGGGCGTGCTCCCGGTCGACACCGTGGACGATCAGCTTGGCGATCAGGGGGTCGTACAAGCCGACGACCTCGCTCCCCTCGGTGACGCCGGCATCGACCCTGACGCCCGGCCCGCCCGGTTCGCGGTAGCTCGTGATCAGGCCCGGGCTCGGCAGGAAGCCGTCGGAGGGATCCTCGGCATTGATCCTGCACTCGAGCGCGTGCCCCGTCAGGCGGACGTCCTGCTGGCGAAGCGAGAGCGGCTCCCCGGCCGCGATCAGCACCTGCTCGCGTACGAGGTCGAGCCCGGTGACCATCTCGGTGACGGTGTGTTCCACCTGGATGCGCGTGTTCATCTCGAGGAAGAAGTAGTTGCCCTCACGGTCGAGCAGGCCCTCGATCGTCCCGGCGCTTCGGTAGCCGACCGCCCGGGCGGCCTCGACCCCGATCGAGCCGATCCGGACCCGCAGCTCCTCGCCGACCGCGGGGGAGGGGGTCTCCTCCACGAGCTTCTGATGGCGGCGCTGGATCGTGCAGTCGCGCTCGCCGACGTGGATCACGTTCCCGTGGGCATCGGCCAGGACCTGCACCTCCACGTGGCGCGGATCCTCGAGATAGCGCTCGACATAGACGGCGGCGCTCGAGAAGTAGGCCTCGCCCTCCCGGCGGGCCGCTTCGAAGGCACGCCCGGCCTCGCCGGGCCCGCCGACGACCTTGAGGCCCTTGCCGCCGCCGCCCGCCGAGGCCTTGATCGCGATCGGCCAGCCGAGCTCCTCGCCGAGGCGGATCACGTCCTCGGCCGACTCGACCGGGGCGGTCGTCCCCGGCACGATCGGCACGCCCGCGGCCTGCATCGCCTGCCGGGCGGCCGTCTTCGAGCCCATGATCTCGATCGCCTCGGGCGGGGGGCCGATCCAAACGACGCCCGTCTGCAGGCAGGCCCGCGCGAAGGAGGCGTTCTCGGCCAGGAAGCCGTAGCCGGGATGAATCGCCTCCGCACCGGCGCGGGCGGCGGTCTCGAGCAGCCGTCCCTGGTCGAGGTAGCTCGCACTGGGGGCGCCCGGGCCGATCAGGAAGGCCTCGTCGGCCAGGCGAGCGTGCAGCGAGCCGCGGTCTGCCTCCGAGTAGACGGCAACCGTGGCGATCCCGAGCTCGCGCAACGTGCGGAAGATGCGGACCGCGATCTCGCCGCGGTTCGCGACGAGGACTTTCGAGAACAGGGCCATACGCGCGTATTCTCCCGATCGATGGGCCTCGCCGACCAGCTGACGGTCGCGCGTGCGGCTTCGGTTCCGGTCGTCGCGGCCCTGTACGTCTGGGAGTTCCCCCACCACGACTACTGGGCGACCGCCCTCTTCTGCCTCGCCATGAGCACCGACTGGTTCGACGGTCGGATCGCCCGCTCGCGCGGCCGGGCGTCGGAGCTCGGCTCGCTGCTCGATCCGGTCGCGGACAAGCTGCTCGTCCTGACGGTCCTGATCGTCCTCGTCGAGGACGTCTTCGCGGCCTGGATGGTCGCGGCGATCGTCGCGCGCGAGCTGCTCGTCTCGGGCCTTCGCCTCGCCGCGCTGGAGCGCGGGGTCGTGATCCGGGCGCGCGAGCTCGGCAAGCTCAAGACCTGGGCCCAGGCGGTGGCGGCCGCGATCGGAGGTCTCGCGGCCGCAGGCGCCTGGAGCCACTCGCTCGCCTGGTGGTCGCTCCTCGTCGCGCTGGCGCTGACCTGGATCTCAGGGCTCGACTACGCCCGCGTCGCGCCGGGACTGATCCGCGGACGCGCGGTCGCCTAGCCCCTCGGCCGGGGCGAGGCTCTCGGCGATCCCCGCCTGGCGCCAGCGGCTCCGGTAGGCGGGCGGCTCCGCGGCGACAGGGAGCAAGCGCTCGAGCGCCGCGATGATCGCCCGGCGCTCCGCAGGCGGCGGCTCCGGCTCGAGCTCGAATTCCACGATCCGAGCCTAAAGGCCTGCCGGGAGGCTGACGATACGAACCTGCGGGATGAGCCGCATCCTCGCGATCACCGCAGCCTTCGCCGCGCTGGCCACGCCCGCCGGCGCGCGCACGCTGCCGCCCCCGAGCTTCGGAGGCAGGCATGCCGCCCACGCGAGCCAGCCGGTCTCCTGGGCGGAGCGGCAGATCGAGGTGGTCGTCGCGCACGGGCTGATGGCGAAAACGGTCCAGTCCTTTCGACCGAACGACCAGCTGACGCGCGCTGCCCTGGCCAGCCTGGTCGCGGGGCTCACCGCGAGTGCCCCCCTGCCGACGGTGCAGTCGAGCGCTCCGGTCACGATCGCCCAGCTTGATGCGAGCCTCGTCCGCGCCTTGAATCTCACCGATGCCGCCGTCGCCTTCGCCGGTGCCGCGCGCCAGGCTGGCCTGGCGCCGCCGAGCCGCTTCGGCACCGAGGTGGTCGCCCGGCTGCTCGGCCTGCGTACGGATCACCCCGCCAAGCTCGACTACCTCGAGCTCCTGCCCAACCAGCCCGCAACAAGGGCCGAGGCGGCGTACTCAGCCGCGCAGATCCTCGGCTTCGGCGGCTGGGAGACCCAGAACATCGAGCAGCTGGCGCAGGCCTTCCAGCTCCCGAGCCTGACGCCCTGGCAGCAGCGGATCCTGACGACGGCCGTCCAATTCATCGGCTTTCCCTACGTCTGGGGCGGCACGAGCGAGGGGCCCGAGGCCCCCTTCGGCGTCAAGGCCCCTGGCGGCTTTGACTGTTCGGGCTTCGTCTGGCGCGTGTACAAGCTGCAGGCCTATGCCAACGAGGGGCCGTTGGCGGGAACCCTCCGCGGACGGACGACCTTCGCGATGAGCGGCGAGGTGCCGCTCTCGAAGCGGATCTCCTTCGCGCACCTGCAGCCCGGCGACGTCCTCTTTTGGGGCGCGCGCGGCCCCCACTCGTCGCCCGCCGAGGTCAATCACACCGGCATCTACCTCGGCGGTGGCTGGTTCATCCACTCCTCGGGCTACGGGGTAGCGCTGGCCCAGCTGTCCGACTGGTACAAGCAGCGCTTCGCCTGGGCACGCCGCCCGCTGGCCGAAGCAGGGCTCGGCTAAAAAACGCTCTTTGCGGGATCCCCCGTCCGGGTGATGGCCCGGGCGGCTCGGCGGGAGAGAATCGCCGCGTCCCCGTAGGAGAGTGAGGTCGAAATTGCTGCAGTGGAAGCCGCCTTTCCGTCTGCTGGCGCTCGTACTGGCCCTCGCCGCAATCGCGTTCGTGTTCGGCTGGTTCGACGGCGCCACCTTCATGGAGTGGTAGCGCTCGAGCGATGAGCGCGTCCGCCGCCGCCAGAGTGCACCTCTACCCGGTGATCGCACCGGTCTGTGCGGCCGGGCTCGCGGCGATCGGCGCCGCGGCCGTCAGCTTCGCCACCCACGGCCACAGTGCGACCGAGCTCGCGGGGCTCGCGGCCTTCCTCGGCGCCTCGCTCCTCGCCGACCGCTTCCCCGTCCCGGTCGATGACCTCGATGCGAACGGCGTCTCCCTCGCCTTCGTCTTCGGCCTCTCGGCAATCGTCCTCTTCGGCTGGGCCGCCGGCGTCCTCGTCGTCTTCGCGACGCCGGCGATCATGCACCTCCTCGACCGGCGTCCCCCGATCCGGATCGCCTACAACTCGTTCGCGTTCGCCCTGACCGCCGCCAGTGCCGGCCTCGTGATCGCGCCGATCCACGGCGGTCGGCCAGCGGACACCGCCGCCCGGGTCGTCGTCGCCACCTATGTCTGCTACCTCGTCAACGTCCTTCTGATCACCGCCGTCGTCGCCCGCGTGAACCGGCGCTCCTGGAGCAGGCTGGTCGCCTCGAGCATCCGCAAGACCGCGCTCCCCTTCACGCTGATGGGCTCGGCGGTGCTGACGCTCGTCGTCCTCTGGCAGCGCTCGCCGCTCCTGTCCGTCGCTCTCGTCGGGCCCCTGCTCGCGATCCAGCTCTACCAGCGGGCGCTCTTGCGGGCGCTGCGGGCCGTCCGCCTGGCGCTGACCGATCCGCTCACCGGCCTCGGCAACCACCGCCACTTCCACGAGCGCCTGGCGCGCGAGCTCGAGCACGCCCTTCGCTACCGCCGCCCGCTCGCGCTCTGCCTGGTCGACGTCGACGACTTCAAGCGGATCAACGACCGCTTCGGGCATCCGGCCGGCGACCGGGTGCTGTCGCTCGTCGCCACCCGCCTGCGCCAGACGGGCGAGGCCTTCCGGCTCGGCGGGGACGAATTCGCGGTCCTGCTTCCCGGCTACGAGGAGTCCGAGGCGCTGGCCGCCGCGGAGTCGATCATCGACCGGATCGCGGCGCTGGACCTCGAGCAGATGGGCCGCTTGACGGTCAGCGCCGGAATCGCGGTCGCCCCCCAGCATGCGAGGGAGCGGAGCGAGCTCCTCCGGCTCGTCGACAGCGCCCTCTACTGGGCCAAGGAGTACGGCAAGAACCAGGTCCGGGGGTACCGGCCCGACGTCGTCGAGCTGGCGGAGCTGAAGCGGCTGGCCTCGGACGGCGACCGGGCCGCGCGCCTGCGCGCCGCCGGCAGCCTCGCTCGCGCGGTCGACGCCCGCGACGTCTACACCGGCAACCATTCCCAGCGGGTCTCGCAGCTCGCCGTTTCGCTCGCCTGCCGCCTGGGTCTCGACCGTGAGCACGTGGAGCTGACGCGCCTGGCGGCGAGCCTGCACGACCTCGGCAAGCTGGCCCTGCCCGAGGAGCTCCTGCGAAAGCCTGGGCCACTGACGGCGCCCGAGCGCCTCGTCCTCGAACGGCATCCCCAGATCGGCCACCGGATGCTCGACAGCCTCGGCATCGATCCCGTTGCCGACTGGGTGCTCCACCACCACGAGCGCTGGGACGGCACCGGCTATCCCGACGGGATCGCCGGCGAGGCGATCCCGCTCGGTGCCAGGATCATCTTCGTCGCCGACGCCTACGACGCGATGACCTCGGACCGCCTCTACCGCGCCCGCCGCTCGCCGCAGGCCGCGCTCGCCGAGCTGCTCCAGTGCGCAGGCACGCAGTTTGACCCGCACGTCGTAGCGGCGCTCGAAGCCGAGCTCGCGGCCGAGGCAAACGCCGTTTCGGCCGCGCCGCAGCGGCTGCTCGCGGCCGTCTAGCGAGAAGACACCGCGCCCTCGCTCGGTCTGGCCAAGCGCCTCGCGCCGGGTGGCGCCTACAGGGGGATGTTCCCGTGCTTGCGGGCCGGCCGGCGCTCACGCTTGGTCAGCGCGGTCTCCAGCGCGTCCACGAGCACCGGACGCGTCCGGCGAGGCTCGATCACCTCGTCGACGTAGCCGCGCTCGGCGGCCGCATACGGGTTTGCGAACCGGTGCCGGTACTCCTCGATCAGCTCGGCCCGGCGGGCCTCGGGATCGGCCGCCGACTCGAGCTCCTTGCGAAAGACGATGTTGACGGCGCTCTCGGGTCCCATCACCGCGACCTCGGCCGTCGGCCAGGCGAAGTTGAAATCGGCACGGATGTGCTTCGAGCTCATGACGTCGTAGGCTCCCCCGTAGGCCTTGCGGGTGATCAGGGCTAGCTTCGGCACCGTGGCCTCGCAGTAGGCGTAGAGGAGCTTCGCTCCGTGGCGGATGATGCCGCTCCACTCCTGCGCCGTGCCGGGCAGGAAGCCAGGGACATCGACGAAGGTAAGCAGGGGGATGTTGAAGGCATCGCAGGTGCGGACGAATCGGGCCGCCTTGTTCGAGGAGTCGATGTCGAGCACACCGGCGAGCGCCCGCGGCTGGTTGCCGACGACGCCGACCGGGTGGCCGTTCAGGCGCGCGAAGCCGCAGACGATGTTCTCGGCGAAGCGCTCGTGCACCTCGAGGAAATCGCCCTCGTCGACGACCCGGGAGACGACGTCCTTCATGTCGTAGGGCTTGGCCGGATCGTCGGGGATCAGGGAGTCGAGCTCGGCCTCCTCGCGGCCGGCGGGATCGGCGGGCTCCGCGTAGGGCGGCGGGTCGACGTTGTTTTGGGGCAGGAACGAGAGCAGGTAGCGGGCGTCCTCGAGGCAGGCCTCCTCGTCCGGGGCGATGAAATGGGCGACGCCCGACTTAGACGCGTGCGTCGCCGCCCCGCCGAGCTCCTCGAAGGTGACCTCCTCGCCGGTGACGGTCTTCACGACGTCGGGCCCGGTGATGAACATGTACGACGTGCCCTCGACCATCAGGACGAAGTCGGTGATCGCCGGCGAATAGACCGCACCACCGGCGCACGGGCCCATGACCAGGCTGAGCTGGGGGATCACGCCCGAACACTGGACGTTCCGCCAGAAGATCTCCGCGTAGCCGGCCAGCGAGACGACGCCCTCCTGGATCCGGGCCCCGCCCGAGTCGTTGATCCCGATCAGCGGACAGCCGACCTTGGCCGCCAGGTCCATCACCTTGCAGATCTTCTCGGCGAAGACCTCGCTCAGCGAGCCGCCGAAGACGGTGAAGTCCTGCGAGAAGACGAAGACCTTGCGGCCGAAGATGGTTCCGTAGCCCGTGACGACGGCATCGCCGTAGGGCCGCCGTTCGAGCATGTCGAAGTTCGACTCGCGGTGTCGGACGTAGCGGTCGAGCTCGACGAAGGAGCCCGGATCGAGCAGCTTCTCCGCCCGCTCGCGCGCCAGCAGCTTGCCCTGCTCGCGCTGCCGCGCGACGGCCTGCGAGGCCCCCGCGTGCAGGGCCTGCTGACGGAGTTCTTGCAGCTCGCGGAGCTTCTGCTCGGTCGAGTCGCCGGTGGCAGCCATCGGGCGCAGCGTAACGCGCGTGCGAAGATGCCTTTCGAGATGCGGGTCTCGGCGAAGGTCGACTACGCCCTGCGCGCCTGTGCGGAGCTCGCCGCGCGCGAGGAGGGCCCGGTCAAGGGCGAGCGGATCGCCCAGGCCCAAGAGATCCCGCTCAACTTCCTCGAGAACATCCTCCTCGAGCTGAAGCACGCCGGCCTCGTGCAGAGCCAGCGCGGCGCCGAGGGCGGCTACTGGCTCTCGCGCCCGCCGGAGGAGATTTCGCTCGCGGCCGTGATCCGGGCGGTCGAAGGCCCGATCGCCAATGTGCGCGGGATGCGCGCGGAACAGGTCGCCTACGGCGGGCCGGCGGAGCCGCTGCGAGAGATCTGGGTGGCCGTACGCGCCAACCTGCGCTCGGTGCTGGAGAGCGTGACGCTCGCCGATCTCGCGGCGGGACGCCTACCCGACCAGGTCGCGGCCCTCGCTGCCGACCCCGACGCCTGGCTGCCGCACTGACACGTCCTCGGTGCTCGGTGGGGGCAGCCAGGCGGGCAGGTCGAGCGCCAGAAATCCGGCCAGCGCGGCCGCATTCGGCTCGTAGCTTGAGCGCAACGTGTCCAGTCTGGCCCGCGCCTCCCCCCGGCTGACCGGGTTTGCCGCGGCCGGCTCGACCAGGTTGTAGAGCTGGTCGAAATCGGCGTCGGAGAGGCGGTCGCTTCGGCTCGGCTCGAGCATGAACTGATGGGCGAGGTCGGCGAGGGCATGGCGGCCGATCCCGAAGGTGATCTCGGCCGACTCGATCTCCCCGTCGGATTCGACCGCCTTCACGAACGCGGCGACGTCGACCATCGCCGTCAGCGCGGCGAGCCAGTTCTGGTTGACGTGCTGCGAGCGGTAGAAGGCGAGCAGCGGATAGGAGAGATGGGTCTCCATCAGCTCTGCCGCCCACTCCTCCCAGGCCCGCAGATCCCGGTTCAGCTCGCGCCATTCCTCGCGGCCGGCGGCGCGCCGCAGGAGCACGCCGGCCGCGGGCGGCGAGCCGGCGCGGGTCGCCAGCTGCGAGACGGCGGTTTCCCGTTTCGAGAAGGCGCTGTAGACGGCCGGCATGTAGCCGATCACGATGAAGAGGACACCGACGCCCGTTGCAGCCTCGAACAGCGAGATGATATGGCCGAGCGTCGGGCCCGAAACGCTCTGGGCACTCAGGAAGAAGCCGGAGCTCGAGAGCAGGTGGCGCTGCAGCGAGCCGCCGACCGCGGCCCACTGGAGCAGGCCGTAGCCAATCATCAGGCCGAGCGTCCACACCGCCAGCTCGGCGATCAGGGCGAGCGGGCCGAAGAACCCGAGCAAGGTGTCGGCGCGCGCCGGAATTCGCCTCCCGGCGAGCGCGCGCCACGGCCTCCAGAGCAGCCGGATCAGCCCCCGGGCGATGCGTGGATCGCGCCGGACGCGGCGCGGCAGCAGGAAGCTGACGAAGAACTCCGAGAGCATCAGGGCGATCAAGATCACGCCGACGACGCCTGCGAGCACGCGCATCTCGGGAGCCTACGCCCGTTAGGGGTTAAAGACCGTCTGCCTGCTCGACCGGACGTACACGATCAGGCCAGGCTCGAGCTCGAGCGCCTGGGCCTCGTCCTGCGTGAGCTGCACGAGCAGCTGCTGGCCGTCGTGGCGAACGAGCTCGGCGCGAACCTCGAATCCGAGGTGAAACACCCGCTCGACCATCGCCTCGGCCGAGTCGCCTCCCGGCTCCAGCGATACGCTCAGGTCCCGCGGCCGCACGAACGCCTCGCCGATCCGGTTGACGGGCCCGACGAAGCCCATCACGAACTCGTTGGCGGGGGTCTCGTACAGCTCCCTGGGGGTGCCCACCTGTTCGACCCGCCCGCGGTTGATCACGACGATCTGACCGGCGACTTCCATCGCCTCCTCCTGGTCGTGGGTGACGATGATCGTCGTCACGTGGACCTCGTCGTGGAGACGGCGGAGCCAGCCGCGAAGCTCCTTGCGGACGCGCGCGTCGAGGGCGCCGAAGGGCTCGTCCAGCAGCAGCACCTCCGGATCGACCGCGAGCGCGCGAGCGAGCGCCATCCGCTGCCGCTGGCCGCCCGAAAGCTGCGAGGGGTAGCGCTTGGCGAGGCCGTCCAGCTGGACGAGCTCGAGCAGCTCGAGCACCCGGCGCTTGATCTCCTGGCGTGGGCGCTTGCGGATCACGAGGCCGAAGGCGACGTTGTCCTCGACGCTCATGTGCTTGAAGGCCGCGTAGTGCTGGAAGACCATGCCGACGCCCCGCTCGCGCCCGGGCCTGCCGGTCACATCCCGATCGCCGAGCAGGACCTGCCCCGAGTCCGGCCGCTCGAGACCGGCGATCACGCGCAGGAGCGTCGACTTGCCGCTGCCGCTCGGGCCAAGGAGCGCGCTCAGGGACCCTTCTGGAATCGCGACCGAGACGCCGTCGAGGGCGACGAAGTCGCCGAAGCTCTTGCTGACCTCGATCGCGGTGATCCCCATCAGACCTCCTCGCGCGGCCGAGAGAACCGGAGCGCCAGCACCGTCGCGACCGCGATCAGGGCGAGCACGACCGAGCCGGCGAAGGCCCCAGTCGGGTCGAAGTTCTCGTACTGCGACTGGACATAGAGCGGCAGCGTCTCCGTCTTGCCTGCGATCCGCCCCGAGACGACGCTCACCGCCCCGAACTCGCCGATCGAGCGCGCGGTCGTCAGCACCACCCCGTAGGCGATCGCCCAGCGGATCGCGGGCAGGGTGATCCGGCGGAAGGTCTGCAAAGGCGAGGCGCCGAGCGTTTCCGCCGCCTGCTCCTGCTCGGTTCCGATCTCGCGCAGAACCGGCACGACCTCGCGGACGACGAACGGCAGCGAGATGAAGATCGTGGCGAGCACCATCCCGGGGAGCGCGAACAGGATCCTGAGCCCGCGGTCGGCGAGGCCGCCGAGCCAGCCGCCGCGGCCGTAGAGCAGAAAGAGCGCCAACCCGACGACGACGGGTGAGAGGGCGAGCGGCAGGTCAACGACCGCGTTGACGAGCCCGCGCCCCGGCAGCCGGTGCCGGACGAGCGCGAGCGCGAGCACGACCCCGAACAGGGTGTTCGCGGGCACGGCGATCGCCGCGATCAAGAGCGTCAGCCGGAGGGCGTGCAGAGCCTCGGGCGTCGTCACGGCCGCCCAGGCGGGCTGGAGGCCGTGCTGGAAGGTGCGGTAGAAGACGAGGCCGACCGGGACGCCCAGCAGGAGCAGGAGATAGCCGAGCACGCCGAGTCGCAGGGCGTGCCTAGCCATCGTGCCCCGTCCTCCAGTGGCGAAAGGCGCCGATCAAGAGCAGCACCCCGAGCGAGAGCAGGAGCAGGACGACCGAGACGGCCGCCGCCCCCCGTTCGTTGCCGGACTCGATCTGCCCGAAGATGTAGACGGAAGCGATCTCGGTCTTGAAGGGCAGATTCCCCGAGATCAGCACCACTGCGCCGAACTCACCGACGGCGCGGGCGAAGGCAAGCGCCACGCCGGACAGGATCGCGGGCACCAGGTTCGGCAGCACGATCCGGCGGAAAGTCGCGACCGGCCGGGCTCCCAGCGACTCGGCCGCCTCCTCCATCTCCCGGTCGAGCTCGAGCAGGACAGGCTGCACCGCACGGACGACGAACGGCAGCGTCACGAACAGGAGCGCGAGGGCGATCCCGGCGCGGGTGAAGGCGAGGTTCAGCCCGAAGGGCCCGTTGGGGCCGTAGAGGGTCAGCAGGACGAGGCCGGCGACGATCGTCGGCAGCGCGAAGGGCAGATCGATTACCCCGTCAAGGAGGCTCTTGCCCGGGAACGAGTCACGCACGAGCACCCAGGCGATCGCGGTGCCGCTCAAGGCATTCAGAGCCGACACAAGCAGTGACAGGAAGAGCGTCAGCTTCAGGGCGGCGACCGCCTCGGGTAGCGTCACCTCGGTCCAGAACCCCATCAGGCCGCCGCTGCGGGAGCTCCAGGCGAGCGCCGCGAGCGGCACGAGGACGACAAGGCTCGGGTAGCCGAGCGCGACGCCCCGGGCGAGCGTGCCGCCGCCCCGCGCCGCGACCGTCCCGGGGCGGCGAAGCGCGAGTGCCGGGCTAGTGGCCAAGCGACTGCTCGACCTTGACCATGATCCCGTTGGCGTGGTCGAAGAAGCGGTACTCGACCGACTTCCAGCCGCGCAGCCCGAGACGCCGCGAGTCGATCGTGAAGACGCCCCGCGACTGCGTCGAGCGGTCGCCCACAGGCCCCCCGACCGACTTGACGACCGGCCGGTACCCAGTCTCGGCGAAGAGCTTCTGCGCCTGGGACGACCAGAGGAAACGGAGGAAAGCCTTCGCCTCGGGGTGCTTGAGCCCCGACTTCGTCAGCGCCACCGGCGCCTCGACCAGAATGGTGTGCTTGGGCGTCACGTAGACCGTCCGGATGCCCTTCTTGTTGGCGTAGATCGCCTCGTTCTCGTAGGTCAGAAGGACATCGCCTTTGCCGCTCGCAAAGACCTGGGTCGCCTCGCGCGCGCTCTTCGGCTGCACGGGCACGTTCTTGAACAGGCGGTAGAGGTAGGAGATCGCCTGCTTGTCCGACTTGCCCAGGGCTCGCTCGGCCCCGTAGGCGGCGAGCACGTTCCAGCGGGCGCCGCCCGAGGTGAACGGATTGGGAGTGATCACCTGGACGCCCTTCCGCGTCAGGTCGGCCCAGGTTTGGATGTGCTTGGGATTGCCGTCCCGAACGACGAAGACGACGACCGAGTCGGTGACGATCCCGTGGTGGCGATTCCGGTCCCAGTTGGCCGGGACGAGGCCGTCGCCGACCAGGGTATTCACGTCGGGGGCGAGCGAGAGGGCGACGATGTCCGCAGGCAGCCCCGCCGCGACAGCCCGCGCCTGGTCTCCCGAGGCGCCGTAGGACTGGTTGAAAGAGACGCCCTTGCCTGCGCTCGTCCGCTCGAAGGCCGGGATGATCTTCGCGTAGGCGTCCTTCGTAGTCGAGTAGGCAACGAGAGTAAGCGTCGCGCTCTCGACGGCCGCGCGGGCCCCGGCCACCAGCCCGGCCGCAAGGATGGCCAGCGGCATGAAAGTAAGAAAAATACGTCTCATTCGCCTCTCCTTATTTTCCATCTTTCTTGACCAGGAAACTTGACATTACGCATAGCCGCCGGACGCCGTCAAACGGGGAACGTAGAGTGGTGCTCGTGCAGCCGCTCGAGCGCTCGACGATCTGGCCTTACCGCGAGGGCGAGCCGGGCGACTTCTACTACCAGCGCTACGCCCATCCGAGCGGTGTCCAGGCCGAGCGCGAGCTGGGGGAGCTCGAAGGCGGCGAGGCGCTCCTCTTCCCCTCCGGTTCGGCCGCGATCACGACGCTCGTTCTCGCCGAGCTCGAGCCCGGCCAGACGATAGCGCTCGCCGAGGGGGCCTACTACGGGACGGGGCTGCTCTTCCGCGCGCTCGAGCGCTGGGGAATCGGCTGCGTCGAGTTTGACCAGACCGGAGCGCCGCCGGAGGGGGTCGAGCTGATCTGGCTCGAGGCACCCTCGAATCCCTTTCTGACCATGCCGGATTTCGAGGCGGCGGCGGCGCACCGCGCTCGCGTCGTCGTCGACTCGACGGCGGCGACACCGGTCTACTTGCGGCCGCTCGAGCGCGGCGCGGACTTCGTCCTCCACAGCGCGACCAAGTACCTGGGCGGCCACCACGACCTGCTGCTCGGAGCGGTCGTTTGCCGTGCGGGTGAGTCCGCCGGGCGGCTGCGCGAGTTTCGCGGCCGGACGGGGATCGTCGCGGCGCCGGATTCGGCGTGGTTCCTCAGCCGTAGCCTGAAGACCCTGCGCGTACGGATCGAGCGACAGACCGACACCGCGACGGAGCTCGCCGCCCGCCTGGAGGGCCACAGCGCGGTCGAGCGGGTCCGCTACCCCGGCTTCGGCGGCCTGATCTCCTTCGACGTCAGAGGCGATGCGCGCCGCGTCGAGGACGCGGTGCGCCTGATCATGAATGCAACCAGTCTCGGAGGGGTCGACTCGGTGCTCGAGAGCCGGCGTCGCTGGGAAGGGGAGCGCGTGCCGCCGAACCTGCTCCGGTTCAGCGTCGGGCTCGAGGAGCCCGACGAACTCTGGGCCGATCTCGAGCAGGCGCTCGCCGGCGCCTGACAGGGCGACCTCGCTCCTCGCGCGCCGTCGTCGCGGGGAGCAGGAGCCCGGCAGGAAGAAGAGCGAAAGCCGGAGGGCGGACTCGAACCGCCGACCTAGCGCTTACAAGGCGCTTGCTCTACCAGCTGAGCTACTCCGGCGCCTGCCGGAGAGTAGCGCGCCGCCTAGTCGAGGACCTGGCGGGACTGCTGGTGTTGGAGCACCTTGCGCTTGACCCGCTGGAGCGCGTTGTCGATCGTCTTCGTGTCGCAACCGAGGTCGGCGGCCATCTCTTCGTAGGAGGAGCCCTCGAGGTAGAGCTTGAGCGCGTCGGCCTCGAGCCTCGAGAGTCCGGTGCCGAGCGCGAAGACGAGGCTCTGCAGCTCCTCGGTCGAGATCACGCAGACCGAGGGATCGTCGACCCCGGGGCCCGGCAGCGCATCGCCCAAGGTGACGTCTGAGTCGGAGTCCTGGCCGGCCGGCGTGTTCGAAAACGAGACGTAGGTGTTGAGCGGCGAGTGCTTGAAGCGCGTCGCGGTCTTGATTGCGGTGATGATCTGGCGGGTCACGCAGAGCTCGGCGAAGCTACGGAACGACGTCTCCTTGTCGTGGCGAAAGTCGCGCACGGCTTTGTAGAGACCGACCAGGCCCTCCTGGATCAGGTCCTCGCCGTCACCGCCGGCCAGGAAGTAGGAGCTCGCCTTCAAGCGCACGAAGCCGGTGTAGCGCCGGATCAGCTCCTCGAGAGCGGTGCCGTCACCGTTTCGCGCCCGGACGACAAGCTGCAGGTCGGCGAGCTCGCGCTGCTGTCGCTGAACGGAGTGCGCTGGGGCGGTGCGGGCCGGCATAGCTCCCCTCTCTCGCGCGGGCGAAACGCGGTCGGGACCGAATCTCACGTTGAGGTTGAGGTGACGGTAGCAAGGTCCCAACGAAAACACAAGACCTTGCGGTTACTGTGACTTAACCGGACCGATTGCGCCTCAGACGCTCCAACCGGTCCCTTGTCGCTTTGTCGAGGCGCTCAGCCAATCTATGCGGTCTTTCCTCTTGCCTGCTTGCACGCTCGAGGCCGCGCACGAAGACGGCGGAACTGAGCTTGGCGACTTCCTGGCCCGACGTGCCCCGGACCGCGCTGTCGGACGAGACGAGGCAGACCCGCTCTCGCGATCGGTACTCGGCCGCCAGGCGTTCGAGCACGGCGTCCGCCTGAGGCGCGTAGCGCACCTCGAGCGGCCCCTGGCTGCGCTCGTCGCCGACGCCGTCGAAGACGACGATTCCCCGCGCTCCCTGCAACGCTACGAAGCTCGCGAGGCGGTCGACGAGCTCCCGGGGGCCGGCAAACGGGCCGGCATGCAGGACGTTGTAGCCGTCGAAGAGATAGAGGGTCGGCTCAGGCACGGCGCTGCCTGCAAGCCTCGTAGAGGAGAACCGAGGCCGCGACGCTGACGTTCAACGATTCGACGCGGCCGTGGAGCGGGATCGCCACGTCGCGGTCGCAGGCACGCCGGACGAGCGGCCGCACCCCTTTGCCTTCGGCGCCGAGAACGAGCGCCACTCCCCCGGTCAGGTCGGCGTCCCAGAGCTCGGTCTCGGCATCGGCGGCCGCGGCCCAGGCCCACAGGCGCGGGCCTTTCACCTCGGCCAGGTAGCGGGCGAGGTTCTTGACGACTGCGATCGCGAGGTGCTCGACGGCGCCGGCCGAGGCCCGGCAGACGGCCGGCGTCACCCGGGCCGCATTGTGTGCGGGTACGACCACACCGGTCGCGCCCGCGGCCTCGGCACTGCGGCAGACGGCGCCGAGGTTGTGCGGGTCGGTGACCTGGTCCAAGCAGACGAGCAGGGGGGCCTCGCCGGCGGCAAGCTCGTAGCCGTCTGCGTAGCGGTAGGGCTCTGCCCACGCGACGACGCCCTGATGGTCGCGGGTGCCGGCCGCCTCGGTCAAGTCGCGCTCGGGCCGGACCTGGTGCCTGGCGCCGCCCGGACGCGGCTCTCGCAGCCAGGCTTCGCCCCGCAGAGCACGCTCGCTCACCCAGAGCTCGAGCACCTCGCGCGGGCCGCGCAGCGCCTCGCGCACGGGGCGCCGGCCGTAGAGCTGCTCGCGCGTCATCCGCCGTCAGCCCCCGCCTGCCGGAGAGAGGGCCGGCCCGGTCGGTGCGCACGCCGCGTGCTCACGAGCGCGGCACGAGCTGGAACCCCTCGGCGACGTCTCGCACCTCCCAGCCCCGAGACTCGATCTCGTCCCGGAGACGGTCGGCTTCGCCGAAGTCACGCTCCGCACGGGCGGCCTGCCGCTGCTCCGCGAGCTCGACGATTCCCGCCGGCGCCGGCGCGTCGGCCGCAAGTCCAGCGAGACCGAATAGCCCCAGCCCGGCCCGCAGTGAAGCGGCGAGGCCGCGCGCGCGCCACTCGTGGAAGAGAGCCAGCGCCTCGGGGGTGTTGAAGTCGTCATCGAGCACGCGCGCGAGCTCCTCGAGCTCGGCGCCCTGCGCATGGTCCTCACACCCGGCGAGGAAGAAGTTGCGGAAGGTCTCGGCCTGGGCCTTGGCCTGCTCGAGCAGGGCGTCGCCGAAGTCGATCGGCTTGCGCCAGTGCGCGGTCAGGAAGAAGAGCAAGAGCGTCTCTCGTCCCCAGGCCTCGAGCGCCTCGCGCAAGGAGAGCACGTTGCCGAGCGACTTCGACATCTTCTCGCCGTCGGCGAGCCGGAGCATGCCATTGTGCATCCAGATCCGGGCGAACTCGCTGCCGGCGCCGCGCGACTGCGCGATCTCGTTCTCGTGATGGGGGAAGATCAGGTCGTTACCGCCGCCGTGCAGCTCGAAGACGGGGCCGAGGTACTTCTCCGCCATCGCGGAACACTCGATGTGCCAGCCCGGACGGCCCGGCCCCCACGGTGACTCCCAGACGGTGTCCTCGCCCTCCTTGTGCGCCTTCCAAAGGGCGAAGTCGCGCGGGTCTTCCTTCAGCTCTGCCCGTTCGGATTCCTCCGAGGGGTTGCGCAGCGCCTCCTCGTCACCCTCCCGGCCGGAGAGCCGGCCGTACTCCGGGTAGCGCTCGACCCGGAAATAGACGTCGCCGCCGGCCGCGTAGGCGAGACCGCGCTCGATTAGCTTGCCGATCAGCGAGCGGATCTCGTCGATCGACTCGGTCGCCTTCGGCTCGTAGTCGGGCCGGCCCAGACCAAGCGCATCGGTGTCCTCCACATACCATTGCGAGGCCCGCGCGGCGAGCTCCGCGCTGGCCCCCGGCGCCGCCGCGTAGATCTTGTCGTTGATGTCGGTGATGTTCTCGACGAGCGTCACCTCGTAGCCTTCGTGCTCGAGCCAGCGCTTGAGCCACATCGAGAGTACGAACGGTCTCGCATTGCCGACGTGCACCCGCTGGTAGACGGTCGGCCCGCAGACGTACATCCGCACGGGGCCGGGAGGCGGCGGCAGCTCGACCAGCCCGCGCGCGTAGGTGTCATAGAGCCGCATCGGCCCTCCGCAGCGCCTCGTCCTTGTCGAGCGCCACCAACACCGCGGCGAGCTCGGGTCCGCGCTCGCGCCCGGTCAGCGCCAGCCGCAGCGCCTTCAGATCCCCGCCGACAGCCTTCAGCTCCCGCAGGAGCTCCTTCGCCGCATCGCGGTCGAGACCGTTGCTCGCCCGCTCGCGCAGCTCCTTGAAGCGCTCGATCGTCGGGCGCGCCTCCGGGGGCAAAACGGCCGGCTGGGGCCGAAGCACCTGCTGCGCGAGCAGCCGCGCTTCGTTCAGGTCGCGGGCTCCGCGTAGGGCCGGCACGACCTCGACGGGAGCGCCTGCGGCCGCCGCAAGCTCCGCGTCGGGCAGCTCGGCGATCGCCTCGACCGCGAGGCGCGCGATCCGGGGCAGGTCGTAGTGCACGTCGTGCTTCGGCACGCCGAGCTCCTCGAGGTAACGGCGTACGGCGCGCGCCGGGATCCCGCCCTCGCGCAGGGCGGCGACCGTCGCTCCCGGGGCCCGTTTCGAGAGCTTGCGGCCGTCGTCGCCCAGAATCAGTCCGTGGTGGACGTAGCTGGGCGGCGTGGCGCCGAGCGCCTCCGCGAGCCGGCGGTGCAGGGGCTCGTTCGGGCGGTGGTCGTTGCCCCGCAGCACGTGGGTGATGCCGAAATCGATGTCGTCCACGACGCTGGCCAGGTGGTAGGTCGCGCTGCCGTCCTCGCGCAGGAGCGTGATCCCCTCGAAGCGATCACCGAGCCCGCGCGCCGCCTCCAGGTAGCGAGCCGAGCGCTCGCTCTGGCGAACCGGCCCCTCGTCCCACTCGACGCCGAGCCAGGCCAGGTCGGCCAGGATCGCCTCCTCACCCCCCTCGAGGTTTCGCCTCGGATCGGTGTCGTCGATCCGAAGCAGGAACCAGTCGCCGAAGGAGCGGTTGGCGACGGCGCTCAAGGCGTTGCCGACGTGCAGGGAACCGGTCGGGCTGGGGGCAAAACGCATGCGTTTCATTCCGAGCCGAAAGTTACTGTCCCCGAGGTGCGCGAGTCGTTGCTCTCCTGGTTCGAGCGGCACCGCCGCGAGCTTCCCTGGCGCCAGACGAGGGATCCCTACGCGATCCTCGTCTCGGAGGTGATGCTGCAGCAGACACAGGTCGAGCGCGTCGTGCCCCGCTATCTCGCCTGGCTCGAGCGCTGGCCGACCGCCGAGTCGTTGGCGAACGCCAGCGCGGCGGAGGCGATCCGCGCCTGGCAGGGCCTCGGCTACAACCGGCGCGCCCTCAATCTCCACCGCGCGGCGCGGCAGATCGCCAGCAGCGGCTGGCCGGAGGACTTGACCGAGCTGCCTGGCGTCGGCCGCTACACAGCGGCCGCGATCGCCTGCTTCGCGCTCGGCGAGAACGTGCTGCCGATCGACGTCAATGTAGCGCGCATCCTCGAGCGGACCGGCGCCGACTTCGACGCGGACTGCGCCCAGGCGCTGATGGACCTCGGCGCCAGCGTCTGTCTCGCCCGCATCCCCCGCTGCGGTGCCTGCCCGCTCGAGCGAAGCTGCCCGGCTCGCGGCAGCCGCTACGCGCCGAGGCGAAAGCAGAGCCGCTTCGAGGGTTCGTTCCGGCAGCGGCGCGCGGCAACCCTGCGCCTCGTCGCAGCGAAGGAGCGGCGCTTGGCCGAGCTCGACCGACAAGCCGCGGAGGCACTGGCCCGCGACGGCCTCCTCGCCGTTCGAGACGGCGTTGCCTCGCTGCCCGACTAGCGCCTTGCTCCTCGTCTACGAGGCGAGGACGGCCCGGAAAATGATCGCCCGGCTGAAGCTCGTGCCGGCTGCCGCCAGGCGTAGCAGCCGGGGGCCCGGAGGCGGGTGTATGCGGGCCGGCTGTGGATTTCGAGGCTAGCCGGGGCGGCACAGGGCGACGGCCTGGGCCGCGAGGCCTTCGCCGCGGCCGGTGAAGCCAAGCCGGTCGGTCGTCGTCGCCCGGACGTTCACTCGTTCCGGTGGCACAGCGAGCGCCCCGGCCAACCGCTCCCGCATCTCCCCCCGGAGCGGCGCGATCCGCGGCTCCTCGCCGATCAGCACGCAGTCGGCGTTTACGAGCTCCCAGCCGGCGGCGCGCACGGCGCCCCCTGCCCGCCGGAGCAGGTCGAGCGAGGAGGCGTCCTGCCAGCGGGGATCGTCCGCCGGGAAGAGCGAGCCGATGTCCCCGAGTCCGGCGGCTCCCAGCACCGCGTCGATCAGCGCGTGCGCGATCACGTCGCCATCGGAGTGCCCGGCGAGCCCTCGCGCCGACTCGACGCCGACGCCGCCGAGCACGAGGGGCACACCCTCTGAAAAGGCGTGCGCGTCGACCCCGAGACCGATCCGAAGCTCGTTCATCCAAGCGGCTCCTGCCGGCGTCCTCGCGCCTCGAAGACGGTCAGAGTCTCGTAGCCCGCCGCGGCGGCGAGACCGACCGCCCTGTCGAGGTCGCGGCCAACGTCCTGGGGCACGTGCGCGTCCGAGGCGAGCGTGATCGGCACCCCGCGGGCCTGACAAGCCTCGAGCAGCGATGACGCCGGATAGGGCTCTCCGACCGGCTTGCGCAGGCCCGCGGAGGAGACCTCGATGCAGACGCCCGCCGCCTCGATCGCGTCCGCGGTCTCCTCGTGGAGCCACTGCACGGAGTCCCCATGCGCGCGCGGCCCGTGATGCTTGACGAGATCCGGATGCGAGAGCGAGTCAAAGAGGCCGCTCCGCGCCGCGTTGCGAAGCCAGACGAAGTAGCGCCGCCAGGCTTCTGCCGGGCCGAGCGCCTCGACGAGCCCGGGCTGCTGGTCGACCGCCAACCCGTCGACGTAGTGCACCGAGCCGAGGAGATAGTCCCACGGATAGGGAGCGAGCAGGTCCGCGGTCTCCCGCTCCCGGCCGGCGGCGTAGTCGACCTCGAGCCCGAGTTTGACCGGCAGCCCGCGCTCCTTTGCCTCGAGCACCGTCTCCACGTAGCGGACGAGGTCGTGGGAGCAGCGCTCGAGCATGTACGGCTCCTGCCAGAGTGCGCGCGTCTGCTCGAAGTAGTAGACGTGCTCGGTGAAGCCGAGCTCGTCCACGCCCCGCTCGCTGGCGGTCTCGACGAAGCGCTCGACCGCTGCCAGGCTGTGGTCGACCCGCTCCTCGGGATCGCGCAGGTGCAGGTGGTAGTCGGTGATCACAGCCAGGAGGCGACGAGCTCGAGGTCGGCGGCACTCGTCACCTTGAGCAGCCGAGGATCCCCCGGGACCGTGGTCACGCGGCCGCCCTTGGCCTCGACGAGGGCGGCGCAATCCGTCGCCCCGGCGAGGTCGCCGGCCAGCGCCCCCCGCAGCACCGGGGCCCGAAAGGCCTGCGGCGTCTGAACCGCCACGAGCTCGTCCCGCGCCAGTGTCTCGACCACCTGGCCACCCCGGACCCGCTTGACCGTGTCGGCGAGCGGGAGCGCGGGAACGACGCCGTCCCAGCCCTCGCCGAGCGCCCTCAGCACGCGCTCAACGACCTCGGGTGGAAGGAGTGGCCGGGCGGCGTCGTGGACCAGCACAGCCGCGGCGTCCGCAGCGACCTCGCCGAGGCCGGCGCGCACCGACTCGGAACGCGACTCGCCGCCGGCGACGCAGCTCGTCACCTTCGCGCACCCGAGTTCCTCAGCCAGCAGGATCGAGGGCTCCTCCCAGCGGGGTGGCGCCACGATCACGATCGCCTCCACCCAGTCGGAGCTCTCAAGGCGCGCCAGGCTCTCAGCCAGAAGCGGCTGCCCGCGAAGCTTCGCGAAGGCCTTCGGGCGGTCTGCGCCGAGCCGCTCACCGCGGCCCGCTGCGGCGAGAACCGCCCAGACAGCCACCTACCGACCTAAGCCGTCGCCGCGACTTTCGTCGTCTTCTTCTTCGAGCTGCCGTTACTGAGGACGCCGTCGAGCCACTCAGCAGCCTCGTCCTCGTCCATGTCCTTGGCGTACATCAGCTCGCTGGCCAGGATCTTCTTGGCCTTGACGAACATCTGCTTCTCGCCCGTGGAGAGACCCTTTTCGTGGTCTCGAAGCGCGAGGTTCCGCACGACCTCGGCGAGCTCGAAAATGTCGCCCGTCTTCATCTTGTCGCGGTTGTGCTTGAAGCGCCGGTTCCAGTTTTTCGGCATTTGCGTGCCGCCGCCGGTCAGCGCCTTCAGGACCTGCGTGACCATCTGCTCGTCGATCACCTTGCGCAAGCCGACTTGGTCGGCATTCTCGGTCGGGACGTTCACCGTCATGTCGTTGTGAAGGATCTTGATCGTCAGGTACTCCCGCTTCTGACCGAGGACGGTGCGGGACTCCTTCTTCACAACCGTGCCTGCTCCGTGGTGTGGGTACACCACCTTGTCGCCGACCTTGTACAAGCCGACCCTCCCCTTTCATCGATTTCTCGCCGAAACGCCGACGGCTGCGAGACCCGTCGGCGGTGTCAGCAAGTGTACCGAAAACCTCCCAAAAATGCCAGTATTTCCAGGGATTTTCGGGCGGAGCCGGAAAAAGCCCTGCTCAGAGCTGCAAGTAGCGGTCGACCAGATTGTGCTCCTGCAGCCGGCGCAGGCCCTCGCGGATCTCGCGGGCGCGGACGGCCCCGACGCCGTCTACGGCCTCGAGGTCGCGCTGCGAGGCGCGCACGATCCCCTCGAGCCCGCCCAGCTCAGCCACGAGACGCTGGATCACGTTCTCGGGGAGCCGCGGGATGTGCGAAAGCACCCGGTAGCCTCGCGGCGTCACGCCGTAGTCGAGTGGATTCGTCGTCGCCGGGTAGCCGAGCACGGCGAGCAGCTCGAACTCGAGCAACTGCTGGTAGGGGAGCTGGGCGAGCGCCTCCAGGCCCTCGCGGACGTCGGCGGCTCCCCCCTCGGCGTGGTAGTCGAAGACGATCGCGCCCTTCTCCGCGGGCACCTCGCTGACGTGCTCCTCGAGCTGCATCCGGATCAGCCGGCCCTCGGAACCGAGCTCGGTGCACGCCCGCTCGACGTAGTCGGCCATGCGGGTCGTCAACTCGGCGCGCTGCAGGACGACCAGGACGTCGTCCAGCATGACCGCGTTCTGAAACTCGAGCGCGGTCAGCCGTGTCAGCACTTGGTCGAGCCGGACGCGGTAGGTCTCGAGCGTCGCGAGCGCCTGGTTCGTCTTCGCGAGCACATCGGCGATCGTGTCGAGCTGGTAGCGGCTCTTGTCGACGAAGACGGTCACCGTCTCGCGCTGCTGCGAGATCGAGATCACGAGCGCGTTCGTCTGCTTGGCGACCCGCTCCGCGGTCCGGTGCCGGGTGCCCGTCTCGTTCGAGGGAATGGTCGGATCCGGCATCAGCTGCACGTTCGCATGCGTGATCTTCGCGACCGAGAAGTTGACGATGATCGCGCCGTCCATCTTCGCGAGCTCGTACAAGAGCTGGGGCGTGAACGGCTGATCGAGGCGGATACCGCCCGAGAACATGAACGAGAGCTCGGCGGGCTCGCCGATCACGATCAGTGCGCCCTCGCGCGAGCGGATGATGTCGTCGATCCCCTGGCGGAGGTGGGTTCCGGGGGCGATCCGCGAGATCGCGGTCAGGATGTCCGGGTCAGGATGTCCGGGTCGATCCGCGGGTCGAGCTCCGCCGCGCTGCGGGGAAAGCCGAGCGGTGCCGCGAGCCGCCGTTCCTTGCTATCCGAACTCGGATCCGTCGCCATCAAGCCCCGCCTCTGTCGCCCTGCGCAGCGTCTCCGCTTCGAGTATGCGTAGTTTGCCACTAGGCGTGCCCGCGGGAGCGACCACCTGCCGCAGGCCGAACTTCGCGCATTCCTCGAGCCTGCGCTCGGCCTGGGTCGCGGGCCGGAGCCGGCCCGTGAGCCCTACCTCTCCGAAGGACGCCGTCGCCGGCCTGAGCGCGCGGCCCCGGGCGGCGGAGGCGATCGCGAGTGCTACGGCAAGGTCGGCGCCGGGCTCGTCGATCCGAATGCCGCCGGCGACGTTGACGAAGACGTCGGCCTGGCCGAGCGCGATCTGGGCGTGGCGCGCCAGGACCGCGACGATCATCGCCAGCCGCTTCGGGTCGACGCCTGTGGCGACACGGCGCGGCAGCGCCAGATCGCTCGGGGCGACGAGCGCCTGGATCTCGAGCAGGATCGGCCTCGTGCCCTCGAGCGCGCAGGCGACGGCAGCACCCACCTCCCCCTCGTCTGCGGCGCCGAAGAGCTCGGACGGCTCGGGGACGCCGAGGAGGCCCGCGCCGGTCATCTCGAAGACCCCGAGCTCGTTCGTCGAGCCAAACCGGTTCTTGACCGCCCGCAGCACGCGGTGGGCGCGGTAGCGGTCGCCCTCGAACTGCAGGACGCAGTCGACGAGATGCTCGAGCACGCGCGGGCCGGCCACGCTGCCGTCCTTCGTCACGTGCCCGACGAGCAGGGTCGCGACCTGCGCTTCCTTGGCCACTCGAAGCAGGCGTGCCGCCGCTTCTCGGACCTGCGCGACCGAGCCAGGTGCCGAGCCGAGCTCGGACGAGTAGAGCGTCTGGACGGAGTCGATCACGCACACGTCGGGCCGCTCGCGCTCGAGGATCGCGCAGACCGTCTCGAGCTCGGTCTCGGCGAGGATCTCGACGCGCTCCGCGCCCCCGAGCCGGGCCGCCCGCAGCTTCACCTGCGCCGCCGACTCCTCGCCGGTGACGAGCAGAGCTCGGCGGCTCTTTGAGATCGCGGCCAGCGCCGAGAGCAGCAGGGTCGATTTGCCGACCCCGGGTTCGCCGCCGACGAGAACGAGTGAGGCCGGAACGAGGCCGCCGCCAAGGACTCGGTCGAGCTCGGGGACGCCAGTGGGGATCCGCTCCGCCTCCTCCGCCCGTACATCGACGAGCCGAAGCAGCGGTTTCGCCCCCGCCCCGCTTGCCGGGGCACGCGAGACCTCCTCGACAAGCGTGCCGAACGCCCCGCAGCCGGGGCATTTGCCGAACCAGCGCCCGGCGCTGTAGCCGCATTCGGTGCACGCATGCTGGAGCGCCGCCTTCGCCACCCTGTCGAGTCTAGGGAGGCGGTCCGACGCCGAAGGTGACCCAGGTGTGCCGGCTCTGTGCTTCTTCTCAGCCGCTCCCGGCGCCGATCGCGCCCGGCGCCTACGGTCGCGGCATCCGACAAGGAGGAGGCATGCAACGATTCTTCGGCCGGCGCCTGCTCGTTCTGAGCGGAGCGGTCGCGGTGGTCGCCGCGAGCGCCCTCGCGCTCTTCGGCCTCGGGGCCCGCGGGGCGCTTCCGCGCACGGGAACGCTCGTCGTCCGCGCGGGACTGCTGCAGACACCGGGGCGCTTCGTGCGCGGCGAGGCCCTCTACGACGGCAGAGGCGGGCAGGCGGCGCTCGGCGGCGCCGTCTCCGGGGCGCTGATGGGTCCGCTCTCGCCCGTCGCCGTCGGCTCGCCCGACGGGCGCTACGTCGCCTACAACACCTGGCGGGAGCTGCGTCCGATCGACAACGAGCTCTCGTTCGCGAAGCAGGGCATCAGCACGGGCGATGCCCTCGGCACCCCCTCGCTGCGCGTCCACGACGAGGCCGGACACGACTTCCTGCTCCAGCGCGGCGCCTATTCGCTCGCCTGGCGAGGCGACGGAGCCCTCGCCTACGTGCAGGGCCTCGAGGCCGACTTTCGCGCCAACGAACCCTACGCCGGCCAGCTCGTCGTCCGGCCGGGGCTGCACGGCCGGGCGGCGGCCTGGACGACCGAGTCCGGCCGCTACGTCGTCTATGCGTGGGCCGGCAGCCACCTGCTTTTCTATCGCCTTGGCGAGGGCGAGACGCTCCAGCTGCTCGTCGCCGACGGGCCCGGCCGGATCCGGGCGCTCTGCGACGGGAGCGCGATCGCGCTCAGCCCGGACGGCACGCGGGTCGCCGTGCTGGGCAGCGATGCGCAGAACATCCGCATCCTCGACGTCGCCAGCGGTCGTGAGCTCGCCTGGCTCGATCTCGCAACGGCCACGCCGCAGCTTGCCTGGCTCGGCTACTCGGGCTCCTGGAGCGGCGATCAGATCGTCGCGGCCGCGAGCGCGGGGCTCGCCGTCTTCCACGTCGGCCCAGGCTCGCTCGGGCTCGAGCAGGTGCTTGCCCTCGATCCCGCCCAGTTCCCGGCCGGCGTCCAGGAGCCGCACTTCGCCGATCAGAGCGGCAACCAGATCGTCGCGAGCGCCGACGTTCCACCCCAGGGCAGCACGCCGGGCAGCTCGTTTCTGCTCGCCTGCGACCGGATCGCGCGCACCTGCGAGCGAGGAGAACCGGCGCCCGCGAGGGAGTGGCTTCGCCTCGTCGACAACCCGAGCAGGCCGGCGGGAGGAGGGCGGCGATGAATCCCAGGAAGCTCGTCGGCACGCTGGTCGTGGCGGCGGCGCTCGCGCTCCCGGCCTCGGGCTCCGCCTACTACACCTACTTCATCTTTACGCGCCAGTCGAATCTCGCCTCGCCCCTGACCATGACCTGGGAGCAGATCCCCGGGCACTACAGCACCGCGAGCTGGCGCGCCGGCTCGGGCGTCTCGACGGACGCGTGCTGGATCGGGCACGGCTGGCTGCCGACCGGCTGGTACGACCTGCACGGCCACTGGGACTACTACGACAGTGCCGCGATCAAGGGCCGGGTCTTCCAGCTCCAGGACAAGGAGTGCTGGAACGGGACCTGGCGGACACAGCTCTTCGTACACACGGAGGAGACCGCCAGCGAGGGCCAGTACTGCCCCACCCCCTCCAACAGCCCCTTCTGCTGGGAAGGCGACTCGGACTACTACTCGGCCGGCTCGATCAAGCTCTCGCGCGCCGGCAATCCAAGCGACATCGGCCTCGCACACAGCGGTTGGCACGGGAAAAGCGGCGACTACCGCCACGGGTACTTCACGATCGCCGGCTGGCTCTACGTCCAGTAGCGATCCCGCGCGCGGCGCCCTCCAGCGAGCGGGCGGTCGGGCCTTCGGGTCCGGCCGCTTGCTCGTGCGAGCGGACTCCGTCTGGCACCTGGACTCCGAGCCGCCTTGACGGCCGCGCGGAGCGCCCCGCTACTCCTCTGCGAGCTCCTCGTCCGGGGCCGAATGCGGCTCCTCGGGCGGCACCGTCACCTTCTCGGGCGTGATCTCACCCGGGATCACCGAGATATCGACCTCTTCGTCATCCCGTCGCTCGACGAGAATCGTCGACCCGGGCTCGAGCGAGCGCCCGAGCACGAAGTCGGCCAGCGGGTCCTCGATGTAGCGCTGGATCGTCCGGCGCAAGGGACGCGCGCCCATGGCCGGGTCGTAGCCCTTCTCGACGAGCAGCTCCTTGGCCTCGTCCGTGAGCTCGATCGCGACCTCGTGCTCGCCCATCTGCTCGCGCAGGCGGCGCAGCACCAGGTCGACGATCGTCGTGATCTCTTCCTTCGTCAGCTTGTGGAAGACGATCACCTCGTCGATCCGGTTCAGGAGCTCGGGCCGGAAGACTTTCTTCAGCTCGCCCATGATCCGGTCTTTCATCTCCTCGTAGGAGAGGCCGGACTCGTCGCCGATCGAGAAACCGAGCGTCTGGTTCTTCGAGATCGTGCCGGCGCCGATGTTCGA
>DASUWJ010000048.1:0-20892 GCA_036378475.1 Gaiellaceae bacterium | reverse complement strand
CGACGTTGTACTCGCTCGGGTTCCACCAGCCGGCCGGATGGCCGCGCCACCACGAGAGCACGGTCGAGACCGGCATCCCGCGCAGGAGACCGATCGCGGATTCCCGGTAGCTGGGAAAGATCCAGTCGCTCGGCTCGAGCGCGTAGACGGAGCCGGCCTGCATCGCCTCGTGGTTCCAGAAGATCGCGTAGGTGCCGATCCGGCCTTGGCTGTGGTAGACGACCGAGCGCTCGTCGTAGGTGCGCAGGAGCACGAGCCAGCGGTAGAGCTCGAGCAGATCACGCTCCTCGAGACCCTCGACCTCGCCGTCTGGGAGCGCCCCGCCGTCACCGATCACGCGCCGAAGCTCGTGCTCTGCAGGGACAACCTGGGCCATCGGCGGGAATCTACCGCTCGGTCTCGCGCTCGTCGCGCGCGAGCGCGAAGACGAGCGCGAGCACCCCGACCGCCGCCGCCACCCCCACGGCTTCGAGCACGAGACCCCCGCCGGTCTTCAGCCCGAGGGCCGCGAGCAAGAGCGCCGAGAGCGCCAGCGCGCCGACGCCCATGAGCGCGAGCGCGGCGAGCCGCCGCGCGAGCAGCTCGCCCTCGTCGACCGCGGCCACCTGGTCGAGCGAGTGGTAGGCGAGCTCCGCCGTGACGAAGATCGCCGCGGCGGCGGCGATCGTCCCGCCGGGGACGACGCCCCGGCTCCAGGCCGAGACCCCCCAGCACGCGCCGAGGCCCGCCACCCCGGCAGGAACGAGCGAGGGCCCGAGCGCCAGACCCGCGGCCAGGGCCGCGAGCGCCGCCGCGCCCACTCCTGCGCTCGCCCAGGCCGCCCGGTGCTCGGCCTCGAGCAGGGCATAGCCGACGACCGCCGCCGCCAGGGCCAGCGACGCCGCCCCGAGGACTACGCGCGTGCGCGCGCGTGACGCCGGAATGCGCTCACCCCCTCGAGGACGGCGGTCAGGGGCTCGCCCTGACGCCACTGCGCAACGGGCGCGCCCGCGCGCTCGTACTCGCGCCGGCGCGCCTCGCGGCGAAGCTTCCAGAGCCGAACCGCGAGCGCTCCCGAGACGCCGGGCGGCTCCTCGACGAACGGCTCGGGCGAGATCTCGACGATCACGAGATCGAAGCCGCGGGAGCGCAGGTCGAGGAGCGCGCTTGTCGCGCGCTCGTCGAGCAGCGGGCTGAGCGCGAGGATCAGCGACTTCGGCGGCAGCGTTCGGGGCGGCAGGATGTCGATCTGCTTCCACGCGTAGCTCAAGACCACCTCGGTGTTGAGGAGCGCCTCGACGATCCGGTAGAGCTGCAGGGGCCCGGTTCCCGGCCGCAGCCAGTTGAGTACACCACCGAAGTTGACGAGCCCGACCCGGTCTCGCTGCGCGAGGTAGCGCTCGCTCAGCGAGGCGGCGGCCCGGATCGCCTGATCGAGCGTTCCCTCGCCGGAGCGGCGGGCCTCCGCGAAGCTGTCCAAAAAGACGATCACGTCCGCGTTTCGCTCCGCGTAGTGCTCGTTCACCCAGAGCTCGTTCCGGCGTGCGCTCGCCCGCCAGTTGATCAACCGGATCCGGTCGCCGCCGGCGAAGGGGCGCAGGTCGGCGAACTCGAGCCCCTCGCCCTTCTGGCGTGAGACCCTGTTTCCGGTCGAGACCTGCGTCTCGAGCGGCCGGACGAGCTCGCGGAGCGCCTCGGGCCGCGGATAGACCCGGAGCTGGAGCCGGTGCTCGATCGTCTGCTCCCAGGCCAGGAGCCCAAAGGCGTCGCTCGCTCGCAGGTGGACGTCCCCGAACGAATAGCCGCCCCAGCGGCCGCAACGGAGGCGGAGCTCGAGCTGCCGCTCCTCGCCGGTCGAAAGGTGGAGCGCCACCCGCCCCGGACCGCTTCGGAGCTCGAACTCGGGCGGCAGCTCGACCAGCACCTCGAGCCGGGAGGCGCCCCGGCGCGCGTGCAGGTCGACCTCGAGCGTCACCTCGTCCCCCTCGAGCACCCGCTCGCGCTCGAGTTCGAGCGCGAGCCGAAGCTCGGGCTCGCGGGCGCCCGCCAGGCCGGCCGCCAAAACGACGCCGAACGGCGCCGCGATCAGGGCCAGTTCGGGGCGGCCGGCGACAAGCGCCGCCAGCAGGCCGAGTGCGGTCAGGACGGCGTAGGCGGCGAGCTTTGGGGTGACCGTGCGCTTCACTCGGGGAGCCGGAGGGCTTCCTCGGCCGAGGGGGTCGGCACCCGCGCGAGCGTCTCGCGAACGACGTCCTCCGCGCTGATCCGCTGGACCCAGAGCTCGGGCTTGAGCGTCACCCGGTGAGCGAGCGCGGGGACGGCGACCGACTTGACGTCGTCGGGAGTCGCGAAGTCGCGGCCGGCGAGCGCCGCCCGGCAGCGCGAGAGCTTGAGCAGGGCGAGCGCCCCGCGCGGGCTCGCTCCGACCTGCAGCTGCGGGTTGGCCCGGGTCGCCGCCACCAGATCGACGATGTAGCGGCCGAGGCTGTCGGCGACGTGCACTTCTTCGATCGCCTGCTGGAGTTCGAGCAGGGTCTCCCGGTCGACGAGGGGGTCGAGCTCGACCTCGTCCGTGCCGCGCTCGAGCCGCTGCTCGAGAATCCGCCACTCGTCCTCTCGCTCCGGGTAGCCGACCCGCAGCCGAAGCAGGAAGCGGTCGAGCTGCGCCTCGGGCAGGGGATAGGTGCCCTCGTACTCGATCGGATTTTGGGTCGCGAGCACGAGGAACGGCCGTTCCAGGAGATGGGTGGTGCCCTCGATCGTCACCTGGCGCTCCTGCATCGCCTCGAGGAGCGCGGCCTGCGTCTTCGGCGGAGCCCGGTTGATCTCGTCGGCGAGCAGCAGGTTGGCGAAGATCGGCCCCGGCCTGAACTCGAAGTCCGAACTGCGCTGGTTGTAGATCGAGGACCCCGTCACGTCCCCGGGCATCAGGTCGGGCGTGAACTGGACGCGCGAGAAGCGCAGCGAGGCGACCTGGGCGACCGAGCGGGCGATCAGCGTCTTTGCGAGCCCGGGGAAGTCTTCGATCAGGACGTGGCCGTCGGCGAGCAAGCCGAGCAGCACCAGCTCGAGCGGCTCGCGCTTGCCGACGATCGCCCGCTCGAGCTCGGTGAGGATCCGGCCCGCGGTCGCCGCGACATCGCTGAGGCTCACAGGGCCTCCAACGCCCTGACCACTCGCTCGAGCTCGTCCGGCGCGATCCCGGGGCCGTAGCGCTGGCGTAGCTCGCGGTCAGCGCGGACGAGCTCCCACGCCGAGTCGCCCAGCAGCTCGCGCGCCCGCTCCTCGTGCCTGTCGAGCTCGACGCCCCGCGAGTGCAGGCGCTCGGCGGCAACCTGGCGCAGGAGCGGGCGCAGGCGAAAATGGAGGTCGAACGCGTTGGCGGAGCCGAGCACCACCAGCCGGTCGATCCGCTCGAGCTCGTCTCCCACGGCTGCCCGCTCGGGAGCTGGAACCCGGCGCGGATCGAACGGCGAGCGCGCCTCGAAGCCTCGGGGCCGAAGCCCGCGGAGCGAGCCCGCGAGCGCGGCGAGCGCGATCGCGCCCAGCACGAGCTCGTAGGCGCCGATCAGGAGGTTCCGGCGCCCCGGAAAGACCAAGAGCAGCCCGATCAGAAGCCCGGTCGCCAGGATCGCGCCGGCGCCGGTTCGAAAGACGATCCGCGTCACGCCGCCGCCTCGGTCTCGGCTGCCGCAAGCTCCGCCTGGAAGGCCTCGAAGGCCGCGATCGCCTCGGCCTTCATCGCCGGAGCCACGTCGTGCGGGCTGAAACGCGCGCGTTCGAAGAGGCTTGTCAGGCGCCGAGCGGCCCGGCCGCCGTGCGTCAGTTCCGCGAGCACGCGGCCGAGGTACTCGTGCGGCGCTTCGGAGCGGCGCCGCGGGATCCCGTGGAGGGCGAGCACCCGTTCCATGCGGGCGTACGCGGCGATCACCGCCCGCCGCGGGTCGGTCTCGGTCCGCAGCTCGTCCAGGCTCTGATCGAGCGCCCCGAGCAGCTCGTCGGACAACGCTGCCTCGCGCGGCAGCCTCCGCCGGCGTCGGCGCTCCGCGACGGAGAACGCTCCGAAGGCCGCACTCGCCGCGCCGAGCGCGATCAGGAAGGGCAGCAGGCGGAAGTGCGCCTGGCGCTGCTGCCCGTGGTGCCCCGTTCGAAGGTGGCCCGCGCCGCCCGAGGGAGCGGCACCCGTCACCGAGGGCGGGCGGCCGACGTGCCGGAGATGCCAGTGGAAGCGCTGGGAAACGAGCAGCAGGACCGCCAGCAGGCCGAGCCCGATCAGCGCGGTTCGAATCGTCCGCTGCCGGCGGCCGCGCGGGGTCTCCTTCTTCCGGCGCTCGAAGCCCGCCCAGACCGATCCCGCCAGGAGCGCGATCGCGCCGACCGTGTAGAGGGCGAGGACGAGCGTCAGCAGCGAGTCGACCGCGTAAGGGCTGGGCTGCGCCGAGGCCCCACCGCCGAGCCGGTAGCCTCCCGCGGCCACCGCCACGAGCCCGAGCAGGACGACGGCCGCCGCGGCGAGCAGCAGCGCCCGCAGGAGCCGCGTCAGCGGGCTCTCCGTCACGACCGGAGCCTAGCGGCGTCTCACGCGAGCACGGTGACCGCGTCCCGCTCGGCCTCGAAGACCGCTCTTTCCACGTCGCCGAGATCCTCACCGTCTGCCTGCAGCGGCAGCGGCAGGTCGCACTGCACCTCGATCAGGTCGAGGTCGTGTCCGTAGAAGACATCGCCGGGTCGGCGCTGGCCCGGGCCGAAGAAGGTCAAGGCGAGGAGCCGCGGTAGCGTCCGCGGACCGACACGCTGGGGCGCCACGAGGTCGAGCCCGAGCTCCCAGCTCGCCTCGGGAGCGACCCGCAACGCCCGCCGGCCGGCAAAGGAGTACGGGTTGGCGTTCGCGACCAGCACGAAGGCGGCGCGGCCGAAGCCTGTCAGCTCGATGGTGGGCTCGTAGCGACCGCGGCTCGAGGCGAGCAGCCGCATCGCCTCCCAGACGAAGGCGACGTCTCCGGGCCGCCGGCCGTCACTGCGCCGGCCGCGCCGGTCGACGCGGCGGACGAGCTCGGCGTCGAAGCCAACCCCAGCGGCGAACGCGAAGCGCCGCCCGTTCACCCGTCCGACCGAGATGCGCCGCGGCGATCCGGCCAAAAGCCGCTGCGCCGCCGCTCTCGGCTCGCTCGGCAGCCCCAGGGCCCTCGCGACCACGTTCGTCTTGCCGCCGGGCAGGACACCGAGCGGGACGTGGCCGTTGACGCCGTTCACGACCTCGTTCAAAAGGCCGTCCCCGCCGTAGACGAAGATCGCCTCGGCGTCGGCCGCGGCGCGCGCGAGCTCGATCGCGTGTCCGCGCCGCTCGGTCAGCGCCACCGTCAGCTCGAGACTGCCGCGCAGCTCGCGCTCGACGTCAGCGAGCCGGCCCTGGGTGACCCCGCTGGCGAAGGGGTTGACGATCAGCGCCGCGCGCTTCATGGTCGCGAGCATGCCACGACTCGACCACGCGGCTTTCGAATCCAGCGACCCGCGTCGGCTCGCCGCCTTCTACGAACGAGTGCTCGGCGCCCGGATCGTCGAGAGCGAGGGACAGCCGCTGCTCGCCTACCTCGGGAACACGGGCTTTGCCTTCCACGAGCGAGGTGGGCCGGGCGACCACACGGCGATCCGCCTCTCGGCGAACGAGCGCGAGCTCCTGAAGCGGCGCCTCGACGAGGCCGGCGTCCCCTGGCGCGAACGCGACCACGGGATCGCGATCGGACTGTTCTTCGAGGACCCGGACGGGCACCTGCTGGAGGCGATCACCTACCGCGGTGGGGAGGATCCCCGGCGGCCGTGAGCGAGGCGCGGGTGCGGGCGAGCGCGGGCGGCCGCGGCCGGGCCGGGCGGTCCCGATGCTCAAGCGGGGGTGGCGTAGCCGCGCATCCCCTCGACGAGCAGGTCGTAGAAGCGATCCGCGAGCGCATCGGTGTCTCGTCCCGGCTGCAGCCAGGTGTAGGCCCAGTTCGCGGCCGAGAGTACGAGCAGCGCGGCGGTCGCGTCGTCAAGGTCGCTCCGAAGCTCGCCCAGCTCGCGTCCCTCGCGGAAGTAGCCGCGGATCCGCTCCTCGTAGCGGCGCCGCAGGGCGACGATCTCGTCGCGGCGCGTCCCCTCGAGGTAGCGCCACTCCTGCACGAAGACGGTCGCCACGTCGAGCTGGTCGGAGACGACGCGCAGGTGGGAGCGGAGCGCCAGCCGGATCTTCTCGGTCGCCGGCGCCTCGTCCGGGATCGCATCGAGACCCGCATGGAACGTGTGGGCGCCCTCGGCCATCGTCTCGTAGAGCAGGTCCTGCTTGGAGCTGATGTGCGCGTACAGGGAGCCTTTCTGGACACCCATCGCGGCCGCCAGATCCCCGATCGAGGTGCCGTGGTAGCCCTTCTCGGCGAACAGGCGCGCCGCCTGGCGGGTCAACTCGGTTCGTCTCGAGGGCACCTCGGGTACCCTAACGATCGTTAGGGTCGAACAAAGGAGCGCCGTGGAGGCCAGGGAGCAGGAGTTCCTCGAGTACGTGCAGGGCGGCGGCCAGGTCGAGACCGACGACTGGCTGCCGGAGGAGTACCGCGCCAGGCTGATCAAGTTCATCGAGATGCACGGCAACTCGGAGCTGATGGGCGTCCTGCCCGAACGCGAATGGATCCTGCGCGCGCCGACCCTGCAGCGGAAACTCGCGCTGACGGCGAAGGTGCAAGACGAGGTCGGGCACTCGCAGCTGATCTACCGCGTCGTCGAAGACCTCGGCAAGCCGCGGGAGCAATGCCTCGCCGACCTGCTCGCGGGCAAGTCGAAGTTCCACAACGTCTTTCACTATCCGACGAGGACCTGGGGGGACGTCGGGGTGATCGCCTGGCTCGTCGACGCGGCCGCGATCATCAGCCAGAAGGCGCTCCTCAAGTGCTCCTACGCCCCCTATGCGCGGATCATGAAGAAGATCTGCTGGGAGGAGTCGTTCCACATCCTGCACGGCCGCGACGTGATCCTGACGATGATGCTCGGCACGGACGAGCAGCGGGAACTCGTCCAGGAGGCCTTGAACCGCTGGTGGGGGCCGCTGATGCAGTTCCACGGCAACCCGATCGACAAGGAAGACGATCCGATGTACGTCTGGCGGATCAAGTCTCAGGGAAACGAGGAGGCCCGCCAGCAGTTTCTCGACGGCTACGTGCCCCAGATCTGGGAGCTTGGCCTGAGCGTGCCAGACCCGAAGCTGCAGCAGCGAAACGGCGTCTGGGAGTACACCGAGCCCGACTGGGCAGAGCTCCGGCACGTCGTCACCGGCCACGGGCCGCGGACGGAGGAGCGGCTGGAGCTACGCCGGGTCACCCATGCCGAGACCGCCTGGGTTCGCCGCGCCCTCTTGGCCGAGGCGGCGTGATCTTCGAGGTCTTCCGCCAGGAGCGGAAGGGCCAGGCCTTCGCGCACGCCGGCTCCGTGGAGGCGCCGAACGAGGAGTTCGCCGAGGCCTATGCACGGGAGCAGTACGGCCGCCGCGGCGAGTCGGCCGCCCTTTGGGTCGTGCCGCGCGAGGCGGTGCACGAGCTCGAGGACTTCGCCGACGAGCTGGAGCGCAACTACCACCGGGTCGACGGCTACCCGCTGAAGGAAAAGCTGGGACGGGCGCGTGAGCGAGCGGGCACAGCGGCTGCTTGAGCTCGCCGACGACGAGCTGATCCTCGGGTGGCGGAACTCGGAGTGGACCGGGATCGCGCCGGTCCTCGAGGAAGACGTCGCCTTCTCGTCGATCGCCCAGAACGAGATCGGGCATGCCCGGGCCCTCTACGAGCTCGCGGCGGGCGAGCTCGGCGTAACCGCCGACGAGCTCGCCTTCGACCGGCAGCCCGACGAGTACCGGTGCGCGCAGCTGGCCGAGCTTCGGCTCGTGCCCGACTGGGCGCGGACGATCGCGCGCCACTACCTGTACGAGACAGCCGATCAGCTCCGGATCGAGGCGCTCAAGGCAGGCGACGATCGTGAGCTGGCCGGGCTCGCGGCAAAGATCGATCGCGAGGAGGCCTACCACCGCCTGCACGCGCGGATGTGGTTCGAACGCCTCCAGGACGACCCCCGCGTCCAGGCGGCGCTCGAGGAGCTCTGGCCCTACGCGCTCGGCGTGCTGGACGAGGAGCTGCGGCCGCTCCTCGTCGAGCGCGTCGGCCGGGAGCCGAGCCCCCTTGTCGAGCGAGGCGCGCATACGCCGGGGTTGGCGGAGCTCTGGGCGGAAATGACGCTGGTACGCCGGAGCCTTCCGGCCGGAGCCTCGTGGTAACCGAGCAGCAGGTCTGGGAGGTTCTCGCCGGGATCCCCGATCCCGAGATCCCGGTCATCTCGCTCGTCGAGCTCGGGGTCGTGCGCAACGTGGTGATCGAGGACGACCGCGTTCGGATCGAATTCACGCCCACCTTTCTCGGCTGCCCGGCGCTCGAGTCGATGCGGGAGGCGATGGCAGACGGGGTCGCGGCACTCGGTGCCGAACCCGAGATCCAGGTCATCTACGACGACTCGTGGTCGACCGAGCGGATCACGCCCCAGGGACGGGAGAAGCTGCGCGAGCACGGCTTCGCGCCGCCCGCCCCGCGTGCAAACGACCGGCCGCAGCTGGTGCAGCTGCAGTCGAGCGGCTTTCGCTGCCCCTACTGCGGCTCGCGCGATACCACGCTCGAGAATCTCTTCGGCCCGACGCCGTGCCGCTCGCTCCGCTACTGCCGCGGCTGCCGGCAGCCCTTCGAGCAGTTCAAGACGCTGTAGCGACCCGGCGGCCTTCAGTTTCCCGCGGGCTCGGCGAGCGGGCCCGGGACCGGCTCCCGTGAGCGCATCAGCGCCACCGCGGCGAGCGCGCCCGCGAGCAGTAACGCGCAGCCGATCAGGACGAGATCCTTGAGGCCACCGACGAATGCGATCCGGGCCGCGTGGACCAGCGCGGGGCGGCCTGCTACGGCTCGGACCCCCGCGGAGCTGACCGCGGTCGAGAGTCCGTGAGCCCTGGCGCCGGCCGACGCGGAGAGTGAATTCGCGATCCGGTTTTCGAGCACCGCGCCGAGCGCGGCCACGCCGATCGCCACCCCACCGAGCCGGAAGGAGTTGTTGATCCCGGAGGCCATCCCGGTCCGAGCGGGATCGACGACGCGGAGGGCCGCCGCCGCCAGCGCCGGGTTCGCCAGGCCGATGCCGATGCCGGAGACGACGAAGCCGGCGAGGAGCGCCGTCCACCGGGACTCGGCCGCGATTGCATGCATCAGCGCCAGCCCGGCCGAGACCAGGAGCAAGCCGGCGCCGATCACCACCCACAGCGGCAAGCGGGCGGCGAAGCGCCGGCTTACGAGCGGAACGAAGAAGACGAAGCCCGTCAGGGACAGGAAGCGAAGCCCCGCCTGCAGCGGCGAGTAGCCGAGCACGTCCTGGAGGTAGATCGAAAAGTAGGGCAGCAGCGCGAACATGCCCGCCGCGATACAGAAGGTCGCCACCGAGACGCCGACGAACGCCGGCTGCCGGAACAGGGTCACGTCCAGCATCGGCCTCTCCTGCCAGCGCTCCAGGAGGACGAACAGGACGAGAACGGCCCCGCCGCCGACCAGCGCCGCGAGAATCAGTCCGCTCGTCCAGCCGTGCGCGTTGCCGCGCAGGATCCCGAAGACGATCAGAAAGAGCGCGGCCGAGAAGCTCAGCAGGCCCTGCGCGTCGGTGCGGGTCGCGCGCTCGTCGCGGGATTCTGCGATCTGCCTGAGCGCGATCACGATCGCGAACGCGCCGACCGGCAGGTTGACGAAAAAGATCCAGCGCCAGCCGAGCGTCTGGGTGAGGATGCCGCCGACGAGCGGGCCGCAGGCGACCGCGGCGCCGACGGTCGCGCCCCAGATCGCCAGCGCGCCGAACCGCTCCGCGCCCCGGTACTCGTGGCCGATCAGAGCCAGCGCGGTCGCAAAGAGGGCCGCTCCCCCGATCCCCTGCAGGGCGCGGGCGATGTCGAGGACCGTGATGCTCCAGGCGAGGCCGCAGAGAAGCGACGCCGAGGTGAAGAGGAGGACGCCGGCCAGGAAGAGGGCCCGCCGCCCAAAGCGGTCCGCGAGCGCGCCCGCGGTCAGGATCAGCGCGGCCAGGGTGAGCGCGTAGGCATCAACCACCCACTGCAGGCCGGTCAGGCTCGCGCCGAAGCGGCGCTGGATGCTCGGCAGCGCGACGACGACGATCGTGATGTCGAGCAGGAGCATGAACGTCGTCACGCAGACCGCGACGAGCGTCCAGCGGCGACTCGGAGCTGCGCTCTCCACGGCGGCCATGGTGGCGCGCTCGAGCGGCGAGCGCAAACGCCTGCGCCGGGAAGCGGCGCCGCCCGGTGGGTCGGCGTTTTTCGCCGGGTCAGGCGAGGAGCCGCGGCTCAGTCGGTGACCGAGGTGTTGAAGTTCGGATAGCGCTCGCTCAGCAGGTACAGGTAGCCGGACGTCTGCTGCTCGAACCGAAGCGCAAAGGCACCGAAGTTGCGCAGCCCTTCGGGTACCCGGCCGAGGACAAGCGCGGCGAACCAGCTGAAGACGGCGAGGAGCTGCGAGATGTAGGTCAGGATCCGCGCGAGAATCAGGGCGGGGAGCGCCAGGAGCAGCCGGAAGAAGACCGTCCAGCGGTTCTGCGGCCGGGGCGGGTCGACTTCGAGCTCGATCGGATAGCCGGGCTGGCCGCCGAAGCCCGGGTAGGGATCGGCGAGCAGGAGCGTGTACGCCCAGACGTGGGTCTGGTAGCGGAGATAGGTCGCGAGGAACCGGTGCAGGCCCTCGGGCGAGCGGCCCGAGACGAGCGTCGCGAACCAGTTCGCGATCCCGGCGAGCGCCGCGACGATGCCCCAGACCGCGACCCAGACGAAGTGTGGGAGCGCGAGGAGCAGGCGGAAGAAGACGGTCAGGCGGTTCCGCCGCAGGTCGTCCGTGACGACGAGCCTGATCGGATGCCGGGCCTGGGGCTGCTCTGCCACGAAGCGATCCTAGGGGCTTTTCAGCGGCCCTCGAAGCGCGGCTCTCGCTTCTCGAGGAAGGCAGCGACCCCCTCGCGGAAATCCTCGCTCTGGGTGGCGGCGCTCTGGAGCTCGGCCTCCCACTCAAGCTGGTCGTCGAGTCCGGCCCCGGGAGCCCGCTCGAGCAGGCGCTTGGTCATTCCGATCGCCCGCGTCGGCAGGGCCGCGAGCTCCGCCGCGTACTCGGCCGCGCGGGCCGCCAGCGAGTCCGCTTCCACCAGCTCGGACACAACGCCCCAGTCCTTCGCCTCGGCGGCGCCGAGTGGTCGTCCGGAGCACAACCACTCGAACGCGCGCGCTGGCCCGAGGAGGCGGGTAAGGAAGAAGGTGCCGCCCGAATCCGGAACGAGGCCGACCTTGACGAACGCGGGCACGAAGCTCGCACGGTCGGAGGCGATTCTCAGATCGCAGGCGGCCGCCAGCGACAGCCCCGCGCCAGCCGCCGCGCCGTTGACCGCCGCGAGCACCGGCTTCTCGAGTCCGCGGATGCCCCTGATGTTCGGGTGGTAGTGACGGCGCAGACGGCCGCCGATGTCGGCGGCCTCGCGGCCGCGAAACTCCGACAGGTCCTGCCCGACGCAGAAGCCCCGGCCGGCGCCGGTGATCACGACGGCACGGACATCGTCGGAGCGCGCCTCCTTGAGCGCTGCGGCGAGCGCCTCGTGCATCGCCGTGTTGAACGCGTTCAGGACCTCGGGTCGGTTGAGCGTGATCGTCAGTACCGCGCCGGCACGCGTGGTCTCGACCTCTGCCATCGCGCGAGCCTAGTCCAGCCCGCGTTCGGCGCGCCACCGGACGCCGCAGCCCTGGGCGGCGTTGCTAGCTTGGCCGGACGTGGGTGAGCTCACCTTCATCGACACCGTCTACGGGCCGAGCCAAGGCTCGGCCGGCGCCGAAAACGGCCCGACTGAGGAGCGGGACGCGCTCGATGCCTACTCGCGCGCCGTGACCGAAGTGGCGGAGCGCCTTGCGCCGTCGGTCGCCAATTTGCGCGTCTCGCGCCGGGTCCGCGGCGGCCGTGTCCTCGACGGAGGCGGCAGCGCGGTCGTGATCACGCCCGATGGATTCATGCTGACCTCCGCCCACGTCGTCGAGCGCGCTCACGGCAAGGGCCGGGCCTCGTTCGTCGACGGGCGCGAACTCCCCTTTGAGCCCGTCGGCTCGGATCCCCTCTCCGACCTCGCCGTCCTGCGCGCCGAGGCTCGTGATCTCGCACCGGCAGAGCTCGGCGACGCGGAACACCTCCGCGTCGGACAGCTCGTCGTCGCGATCGGCAACCCGAATGGTTTCGCGGGCTCGGTCACGGCCGGAGTGGTCTCGGCGCTCGGCCGCTCGCTGCCAACGCGCTTCGGCAGGGTCGTCGACAACGTGATCCAGACGGATGCCGCGCTGAATCCTGGCAACTCCGGCGGTGCACTCTCCGACGGACGGGGGCGCGTGGTCGGAATCAACACCGCCGTCGCCGGTATCGGGCTCGGACTCGCGGTGCCGATCAACCAGGCTACCCGCACGATCATCGGCGCCCTGATGACAGACGGCCGCTTCCGCCGTGCCTATCTCGGCATCGCAGGCGGTACCCGGCCGCTGCCGCCGCGCCTGGCGACCAAGCTCGGGCGCCAGAGCGGCGTCGAGGTCGTGGACGTGGTCGAGGACAGCCCCGCCGCCCGCGCGGGGATTCGGCCGGAGGACTTAATCCTCGAGCTGAACGGCATTCCGGTTGCGGCGGTGGACGACATCCAGCGCCTGATGGTCGCCGATCTGATCGGCTCGCGCGTGCACGCGCGCGTGATCCGCGAGGGATCGGAACGCGAGCTCGAGCTCGTGCCTGCCGAGCTCACCGGCTAGCCTCCGCCGGACTCAACCGCTAGCTTGCCGCGTACAGAAGGTGCGAGCGAGAGTGAACGGGCGGGGTAGAGCGATGAGACGACGGATCTTGGTCATCGGGATCGGAGTCGTTGTGCTCGTGCTCGCGGCGGGGGCGGGCGGCCTGTACGCCTACGACTCGTCGCGCTCGAACCTGATTGCCGAGGGCGTCACGGTCGCCGGAATCGATGTCGGCGGCCTGAACGCGAGCTCCGCCCGCGAAGTCCTGCGCCGGAGCCTGGCGCCAGGCGTCGGCAAGGACGTGGTGGTCGAATGGCAGAACCGGCGCTGGACGCTTCGGGCACGCGCCGCGGGCGTCCGGCTCGACGTCGCAAGAATGGTCAGGGAGGCACTTGCGCGCAGCCACCGCGGCGGGCTCCTCCAGCGGGTGCTGCGCGACCTGAGCGGCGCCAAGGTCCACGCGCAGCTTCCCGCGCGAGTCGCCTTCTCGCGCGGCGCGCTCTACCGCTTCGTCGACGACATCGCCGCGCAGATCGACCGCCAGCCGACGGACGCCTCGATCAACCCCTCGGGCGTCGCGCTGAACGTGGTCCCCTCCCGCGACGGGCTTGCCGTCCGCAGACGGTGGCTCGCGCTACGCATCCTGCGGCAGCTCCGCGACCCCGCCTCGATCCACGTCGCCCTCGTCCCGACGCTCAAGCTGAGGCCGAAGCTGAGCACGGCCCAGCTCGCGGTCAAGTACCAGACCTTCATCACGATCGACCGACCGGGCTTCACTCTGCGCCTCTGGAAGAGCCTCCGGCTCGTCCACAGCTACACGATCGCCGTCGGGCGCCAGGGTCTCGAGACTCCCGCGGGCCTCTACCAGATCGACGACAAGCAGGTGAATCCCTCCTGGCATGTCCCGAACAGCGCCTGGGCCGGAGCGCTCGCGGGCCGGGTGATTCCGCCGGGGCCGCAGGATCCGATCAAGGCCCGCTGGATGGGCTTCTACAACGGGGCCGGGATCCACGGCACCGACGAGCTCTCCTCCCTCGGCACGGCCGCCTCGCACGGCTGCATCCGGATGTCGATCCCGGACGTCCTCCAGCTCTACCCGCTCGTCCCGCTGCACACCCCGATCTACGTCGGCTAGCGCCCCCGGAACTCGGGCTCCCGCTTCTCGATGAAGGCGGTCAGACCCTCCCGCGCGTCCTCGGAGGCGAAGGCGAGGTAGAGCGCCCGCCGCTCCGCTTCGAGCCCCGCCTGGAGCGTCGTCTCGTGGGCGCGGTCGACCGACTCCTTCGCCAGTCTCGTCGCGACCGGGCCTTTGCTCGCGATCTCGTGCGCGACCCGCTTTGCCTCCTCGAGCCATGCCTCGCGCGCGACGACGCGCGCGACGAGCCCGGCGGCGAGCGCCTCGGGCGCGGAGAGCCGCCGCCCGCTCAGGATCATGTCCATCGCGAGCGCCTTGCCGACCGCCCGGGTCAGCCGCTGGGTTCCGCCAGCGCCGGGGATGATCCCGAGCGCCGTCTCGGGTTGTCCGAACTGGGCAGACTCGGAGGCCACGATCAGGTCGCAGGCCAGCGCGAGCTCGCAGCCGCCGCCGAGACAGAAGCCGGACACCGCCGCAACGAGCGGCGTCCATAGCGAGCGAATCGCGTCCCAGCGCTCGACCCGGCGCTCGTAGTAGAGGCCGATCGCCGACGAACGCGCCAGCTCGCCGATATCGGCGCCGGCGGCGAAGGCGCGCTCGTTGCCGCCGAGAACGATGCAGCGAACCGCCTCGTCGTCGTCGAGCTCGGTCAGCGTCCGAACGAGCTCGTCCATCAGCTCGTCCGAGAGGGCGTTCAGCTCCCTGGGCCGGTTGAGCAGGACGGCCGCGACCGGGCCGTCACGCTCGAGCGCTACGAGTCCGTTTCGCCCCTGCGCAGGAATCCCTCGATCCCCTCCTTCGCCTCCTCGCCGAGCATCGAGAGCGAGAGCCAGTCGCGCGCGTGGCCGATCGTCTCGTGCCAGGAGATGTCGCGCCACCAGTTCAGCTGCTGCTTCGTGTAGCGAAGGGTCTGGGGCAGCTTGGCCGCCAGCCGCTCGACGTAGTAATTGACCGCCGCGTCGAGCTCGCCGACCGGCACGGCCCGGTTGACGAGACCCCATTCCTCCGCCTGGCGGGCCGGGATCTCATCGCAGAGGAGCAGGATCTCGCGCGCGCGACGGTCGCCGACGAAGATCGGCAGCCACTGGGTCGCGCCGCCGGCCGGGACCGAGCCGTGCTCCGGACCGACGTGCCTGATGAAGGCGTCTTCGACTATCACGGCCAGATCGCAGGCCATCTGCAGCTCGTTGCCGCCTCCGACCGCGATCCCTTGGATGCGCGCAACGGTCGGCTTGCCGAGCTCCCGCAGCCGGTCGTGCATCTCCTTGAAGGCGCCGAACCACTTCCAGTACTCACGCGGATTGCCGATCAGATCGGCGCCCCAGGAGCGCAGGTCGGCGCCGACGCAGAAGGCCCGGCCGGTGCCGGTCAGAACGACCACCCGGATCTCGTCGTCCCAGGAGGCGTCCTCGCAGGCGCGGCCGAGCTCGCGCAGCATCCGGAAGTCGAAGGCGTTCAGAACCTCGGGACGGTTGAGCCGGATCGTCGCCCTTGGCGGCGTCTTCTCGTAGACGATCGAGGTCAGGCCGAGCTCGGACGGGTCGACCGGCAGGGGCCGCGCTGGCTCGCTCACGGGCGCGAGCCTAACGAAGCGGTCTAGCATCTCGCCGGTGTCCGGTGGCAACGCGCTGGCGGTCGGCCTCACGCTCGTCGCGGGCGTCGCCGGAACCGTCCAGGTCGCGGTCATGGGTCGCTTCGGCGCGCGGATCGGGATCGTGCCGGCCTTCGCGTTCGCCACGGCGCTGACCGCGGCGATCGGTCTCGTCGTGCTCTTGGCGACACGGCGCTCGCTTGGCGGCTACGCCGAGGCAGTCCACCAGCCCGCCTGGCTCTGGCTCGGCGGCCTGATGGGCGGGATCATCGTCTTCACGATCACGTTCGCCGCGCCGCGGATCGGCGCGGCCGCGACCGTGGCGGTGTTCGTCTTCGCCCAGTTCGTGGCCGCTGCCGTCGTCGACCGCTACGGACTCTTCGGCCTGGAGCGGATCGCGATCGCGTGGCCCCGGGTCGCCGGCCTCGCCCTGCTCGGCCTCGGCGCCGCGCTGACGCTCAAGAAGTAGCTACTCGAGCTCGGCGAAGTAGACCTGGAAGGGAACGCCCAAGCCCGCGGCGTCGGCCGCCGCCCTCGTCAGCCCCTCGCGCGCCTGCCGCCAGCTGTCGCGATCCGGAAACTCGTACTCGAAGTAGTAGGCAAACTCGGATTCACCCACCGGCGTGCCCAGAACCGGGCCGTGGCGAATCGTGACTCCGGGAAGCTCGCGGCGGTTGAAGGCGACGTGCTCTTGGTAGCGCTCCGGATCGGGCGCCTCGGGGTAGAGGACGAAGACGCGGATCATCGGCCGCGGAGCCTAACGGGACGAGAAGCCGGCCGGGGCTCACGGGACGAGAAGCCGGCCGGGGCTCGTTAAGGAGGGCATGAGCCGGGCCTCCGCTATGCCGAGTCTGCGCCGATCAGTCACCCGCTGTGAGCCGGGCAAGCGCGGCCGCGAGCACCTCGACCGCAAGCTCGATGTCCTCCGCCGCCGACGACTCGTCCGTCGAGTGGCTCACGCCGCCGTTCAGGCTCCGCACGAATAGCATCGCCGTCGGCACGCCTGCGCCGGCCAGCACCATCGCGTCGTGCCCGGCCCCCGAGACGAGCCGCGGCGCCTCGGGCAGCAGCTCGCAGAGCACCTCGAACGGGCGCCCGCTCATCGCCACCGGCTCGAGCCGCGAGCTGGGCTCGAATCCGATCACCCGCACGAGCTCGTCCAGCCCAGCCGCATCCGGCGATCGCGCCTCCACCGAAACGGTCACGCGCGCCGGGACGACGTTGGCCGCGTTCGGCTCCACCTCGATCGCCCCGACCGTGGCGACCGCGGGCTCACGCACGTACTCGCGCACGTGAAGGATGAAGCGCGCCGCCTCGACGAGCGCATCCTCCCGCGCCGACATCGGCGTCGTCCCCGCGTGATCGGCGCGCCCCTCGAAGACGACCGGTCCCCGCGCCTGCCCGGCGATCGCGGTCACGACGCCGAGCGGCTCGCCCAACCGCTCGAGCACCGGCCCCTGCTCGACGTGCAGCTCGACAAAAGCCTCCAGGAGCCGGCTGAGCCGCTTGCTCCCCATCGGCCCCGTCTCTTCGGCGCGGAAGGCGACGACCCCGCCGTGGGCCACCGCCGATCGCGTACAGCTCCTCGAGCCGGTCGTGCACGCTCACACGCAGACCCTAGGCGCGCAGGGCTCGCAGGAGCTGGACGCCCGCCAACGGACAGGCCGCCGCGAGCGCGAAGCCGACCCGCCACGAGCTCGCAGCCACGATCGCCGCGAAAGCGGGCGGAACGATCGCCCCCCCGGCAGCGAGCGCGGTCTGCTGCATCCCTAACGCGGCCCCGCTCCTGGCGCGACCCGCGAGCTCGGCCGCCGCGGTGAAGGAGAGCCCGTTCCAGGCCATCGCGAAGCCGCCGGCAACGATGAACGCCGCGACGACGAGGATCCGCGGAGCGAAGAGGAGGGCCGTCGCGACACCCAGGGTCAGCGAGCTCGCGATGCCGACAAGGCGCAACGGCCGGAGCCGCGAGCCGACCACATCCGACCAGCGCCCGCCGCCGATCCGGAGCGCCGCCGCGAGCACTTGCACCCCGGCAAGCACCGCCGCCGCCGACCCGCGCGAGAAGCCACGCTCGTCGTGCAGGAACAGGACAACGAACCCGGTTATCGCGAGCTGCGCGACCAGGTAGAAGCTGCTCCCCAAGCAGAGGCGCCAGAGCCGCCCATCCCGCAGAGTCGCTCCGAGGCGGCGAGGTTCGAGCACGTCGGCCGCAGATTCGCGCTCGCGGATCACCGCCGCCCCGAAGAGCGCCCCTGCGAGCGACAGCGCCGCCAGCACGATGAACGCCGCCCGCAACGACACCGCCGGCAGCACGAGCGCCGCGATCACGCCCCCGAGCGGGATCGCCGTTTGCCGCACACCGAGAGCGAGTCCCCGCTCAGTCGCGGGGAACCAGATCATCACCGCGCGCCCGCTGGCCGCGTTGACGCTCGCACCCGCGGCGCCGGCAACCCCGAGCAGGGTGACCAGCAGCGCGAAGCTCGGCGCGAAGGCCGCAGCCAGCAGAGCCCCGGCGCAGAGGGTGAGCCCCGAGCTCAGGACGAGCCGCTCGCCCACGTGGTCGGCGAGCAGCCCCCACGGCAGCAGCGTCAGCATCCCGCCGATCCAGACGCTGTCGAAGACTACGCCGAGCTCGACGAGGCTCAGCCCGTAGTGGTCGCGCAGCGACGGCCCCAGCACCGGCAGCCCGATCGTCACGGCCGAGTAGGAGGTCTGCGCCGCCGTCCCCGCCGCCAGCACGAGCCAGCGGTACCGGCCGCGTGTCGCTAGAGGCCGAACGGGTTGAACGGCTTCGAGCCGGTCGAGACGAGCACGCTCTTCGTCTCCAGGTAGAGCTCGAGCGTCTCGAGGCCGAGCTCGCGGCCAAAGCCGGACTGCTTGTAGCCGCCGAAGGGGATCCCCGGGAAGGCCGTGTAGGGGGTGTTGATCGCGACCGTGCCGGACTTGATCCGGCGGGCGAGGCGGTGGCCGCGGGCGGGATCTCCGCTCCAGACGGTCGCAAAGAGCCCGTACTTGACCGCGTTTGCCAGCTCGACGGCTTCCCGCTCGTCCTCGAAGCGGGTGATCGTCACCACCGGGCCGAAGACCTCTTCCTGGGCGATCGCCGAGTCGTTGCCGACGCCGGTGATCACGGTCGGCGGATAGAAGGCGCCCGGGCCTGACTGCGGCTCGCCGCCTGCGACGACCTCGGCGCGCTCCGCACGCGCGCCCTGGACGAAGCTCTCGACCTTGTCCCGGTGCGCGGTCGAGATCAGGGAGCCCATCTGCGTCTCCGGGTCGAGCGGATCGCCCACCTTGATCCTCCCCGCCGCCTCGGCGAATCGCTCCACGACCTCGTCGTAGATCGGCGCCTCGACCAGCAGCCGCGAGCGCGCCTCACAGCTCTGCCCCGCCGAGTAGTAGATCGACCAGGCCGAGCTTGGAATTGCATCGGCGAGGTCGGCGTCGGCGAAGATCAGGTTGGGGCTCTTGCCGCCGAGCTCGAGCGTGAGCCGCTTGATCGGGTCGGAGGCGAGCCGCATGATCTCGCTGCCCGTCCGGGTCGAACCCGTGAAGGCGATCTTGTCGATCCCCGGCTGTCTGACGAGGGCAGCGCCCACCGTCGGACCGTCGCCCGGCACGACGTTCACGACTCCGGGCGGGATCCCGGCCTCGGTGGCGAGCTCACCGAGCCGTAGCGCGCTCAGCGGGGTGGCCGGATCCGGCTTCAGAACGACCGTGCAGCCGGCGGCCAGGGCGGGCGCGAGCTTCCACGTCGCCAGCATCAAGGGGTAGTTCCAGGGCACGATCTGGCCGCAGACGCCCACGGGCTCCTTGAGGGAGTAGAAGAGCAGCGAGCCCCCGACCGGGTTCGAGCGGCCACCGATCGAGGAGCTGCAGGCCGCGAAGAAGCGGAAGTTCTCGACTCCCTGCGCGAGCTCGGCCTTGACCGAGGAGATCGCCTTGCCCACGTTCCGGGCCTCAAGCTCCGCCAGTTCCTTCCGCTCGGCCTGGATCGCGTCGGCGAGCGCATGCAGCAGGCGTGAGCGCTCGTTCGGCGCGGTCTTGCCCCAGGCGCCCGCGAGCGCTCCCTGGGCGGCCGAGACCGCCCGCTCGACATCCGCCTCCCCGGCCATTGCCGCGCGCCCGAGCGGCTCCCCCGTCGCGGGCTCGCTCAGCTGCCGCACCTCTCCCGACTCCGGCTCGACGGCCTCACCGTTCAGGTAGAGCCCGTACTCGCGTTCGGCCGCGATCGCCATCGCGGCGGACGATAGCTCGTTTCGGCCAGGCGGCTCTGGCAAGATCTGTCCCGTGCCAGACGCGGTCGAGGTCGAGGCAGCGCGGATCCCGGATCGCGATCGGCTGCTCAAGGAGCTCCGCGAGGCGGGGCTCGACGCGCACCCGGTCGACGAGGTCGGAATCGAGGTGCGCTACGCGGACGGCCAGTCGGAGGAAGCCGCGAAAGAGCTGTTCGCCCACGCCGAGCGCCTGATCATGAGTATCGGCGCGCCCTTCGTGCCGATCCAGCACGAGGGCACGATCTACATCCGGCCGCCGCTGAGCTGAACTCGCGGCTCGCGCCGCCAGGCCCGAAGCACGCTCGCTTCAGCGACGAAAGAGCGCGGCCTGGCCCTGGCCGACCCCCACGCACAGGGTCGCGAGCCCGTAGGTGCCGCCGCGGCGGCGAAGCTCGTGCAGGAGCGAGACAACGAGACGCGCTCCACTCATCCCGAGCGGATGGCCGAGCGCGATCGCGCCCCCGTTGACGTTCACCTTCTCGGGGTCGAGTCCGAGCTCACGGATCACGACGAGGCTCTGGGAGGCGAAGGCCTCGTTCAGCTCGACGAGGTCGAGCTCCGAGGCCTCGATGCCGGCGCGGTTGAGCAGCTTCTCGACCGCCGGCAGCGGCCCCACGCCCATCACGCGCGGATCGACGCCCGCGGCCGCCGCCGCCACGAACGTCCCGAGCGGTTCGCTGCCGAGCTCGCGCGCCTTCTCCTCCGAGGCGATCACGACCGCCGCGGCCCCGTCGTTGATCCCGCTCGAGTTCCCGGCCGTCACCGTGCCCTCGGGACGGAAGGCCGGCTTGAGCGCGGCGAGCTGTTCCTCGTCGGTGTCCGGGCGTGGGTGCTCATCCCGATCGACGCCCGCGACGCTGACGAGCTCGTCCGCGAACCGTCCCGCCTCAGCGGCGGCCGTCCAGCGCCGCTGCGATCGCAGCGCGAAGGCATCCTGTTCCCGGCGCGAGATTCCGTAGCGCTCGGCAACGTTCTCCCCCGTCTCGCCCATCGACTCGAGCGGAAAGAGCGCTTCCAGCCGCGGGTTCGGGAAGCGCCAGCCGAGCGTCGTGTCGTAGACCGTCCG
>DASUWJ010000047.1:0-8936 GCA_036378475.1 Gaiellaceae bacterium | reverse complement strand
TGCTCGGCCACCGCGCGGCCGACCGCCGGGCTCTGCATGAAGCCGTGGCCCGAGAAGCCGCAGGCGGCGTAGACCCCCTCGGCTACTCGGCCCAGAATCGGGTGCGCGTCCGGCGTCATGTCGTACAGCCCGGCCCAGGCGCGCTCGACCACCGCCTCCGCGGCCGCCGGGTAGCGGTGACGAAGGCGGGCGAGGCGGTCCTCAAAGAGCGATTCATCGACGGTCTCCGCGAAACCCCAGCGCCGGCTCGGATCGGCCATCGCAAGCACCAACCTGGTGCCGCGGCGCCGGAAATGAAAGCCGCTCTCGGCCTCGATCGTCAGCGGCAGCCGGGGTGCCAGCCCGGCCACGGGCGTCGTCTCGAGCAGCTGGCGGCAGAGTGGCCGAACGGGCAGCTCGACCCCGAAGCCTCGCCCGACGGCGGCCGACCAGGGCCCGCAGGCAATCACGACCGTCCCCGGCTCGAGCCTCGTCGCGTCGGTCTGCTCGCGCACCTCGACCCCGCGCGCGACGGCCCGCCGGACGAGCTCGCGCGTCACGCCCGGGGGATCGGCGACTCCGTCCTGCCAGCATGCGACCGCGCCGAGCACGTCGTCCGAGCGCACACCGGGTGGGACCGCGGCCCGCTCGATCGGGACGCCGAGCGAGCGTTGCAGCTCGGCCCGCTGCTCCAGCTCGGCCAGGCCGGCCGCGCTCGTCGCGAGGAAGAGGTAGCCCACCTGGTCGAAGAGGGGGGTCCCGAGCTGCTCGAAGAAGCGAATGCTCTCGCGCGCGAGGTGCACCTCCTCCTCGGTCGAGAACTGCTGCCTGACGCCGCCCATGGCCTTCGCCGTTGCGCCGCCCGCGACCGTGCCGCGATCGCAGAGGACGACATCGTCCGCGCCGAGCTTGGCGAGGTGGTAGGCGACACTCGCGCCGACCGCACCCGCGCCTGCTACGAGGATGCGAGCCACGCGTCGAGCTCCAGCCGTTCGGACTCGGTCAAGGGGCGTAGCGGAGCGCGGACGGCGTCGGCAAGCGGTACGCCGCGCCCCGCCAGCGCGTGCTTGGCAGCGGCCTGAAACGGGAATCGCTCGAAGCCGGCGCGCAGGCGCTCGAGTTCCCTCGCCCCAACGGTCCGCTCATGGACGGCGCGCGCGAGCAGCTCCGGAAAGACGGTCGCGAGCCCGGAGACCGCGCCCGCCGCACCCGCCTCGAGGGCCTGCGGGATCAGTGGTTCCGGCCCGGCGAAGACGTCGAGCCCCTCGAGCAGATAGCGGGAGAAGCGCTCCCAGGGCCGGTCGGAGACCTTCAGCCCGGCGAGGTTCGGTGCCAGCTCGCGCAACTCCGCCAAGACGGACAGGGGCACCGCGTAGCCGCTTCTGGCCTCGAACTCGTACACGTAGAAGGGCAGCGGCTCGCAGGCCTGCGCGGCGGTTTCGAAATGACGGAGCAGGGCCCGCTCGTCGAGCGCAAAGTACGGGGGCGCGATCACAGCCACGGCGTCCGCGCCCGAGTCGGCCGCGTGCGCGGCGAGTCCGGCCGTGTCGCGCGTCGTCTGCGCTCCGCAGTGGACGGCCACGGCAAAGTCGGCCGGCCGCGCGGCGATGAAGAGCTCGGCCGCCCGGCGGCGCTCCTGCGGTTCGAGCAGGATTCCCTCCCCCGTCGTGCCGAGCGCCAGCAGTCCGTCGAGGCCGCCCGAGGCGAGGAACGCGACCAGCGGGTCGATCGCACCCTCGTCCAATGCGTCGCCGCCGTCGGTGAGCGGCGTCACGGCGGCGGCGAGAGCGCCTCGTAGCACGACGCCGACTTTAAGCTCCGGCTCGTGGATGCGCTTCGGATCGAGCGGGACGGACCGCTGCTGCGAATCACGCTGGCCCGGCCGGACGCGAGAAACGCCTTCGATGCAGCGCTGATCGCGGCGCTGACCGAGGCGTTCACCGAGGTTGGCGACGCCCGTGCCGTCGTGCTCGCCGGCGAAGGGCAAAGCTTCTGCGCGGGCGCCGACGTCGAGTGGCAGCGGGCGGCGATCGAGCTCTCCTACGAGGAGAACGTCGCCGACGCCCTGCGGCTCTACCGGATGCTGGCCGCGATCGACTCCTGCCCCGCCCCGGTCGTGGCGCGCGTCCAGGGCTACGCGCTCGGGGGCGGCTCCGGACTGGTTTGCTGCACGGACGTCGCGGTCGCCGCGGAGGACGCGGTCTTCGGCTTCTCGGAGGTGAAGCTCGGAATCATCCCCGCCGTGATCTCCCCGTTCGTCTTCCCCCGGATCGGCACCGCCGCGGCCCGCCGGTTCTTTCTCACCGGTGAGCGCTTCGACGCGGAGACGGCGCTTCGGATCGGGCTCGTGCACGAGCGGAGCGGCGACCTCGACGCAGCGATCGAGCGGCTCGTCGGCGAGCTCGTGACCGCCGGACCCGAAGCGACCCGCGCCGCCAAGCGGCTGATTCGGGAACGGCCCGCGGCGGAGGAGGCGGCGCACCTGGCGGCCGCACTTCGCGCCGGCGCAGAGGGGCAAGAGGGCCTGCGGGCGTTTCTCGAGAAGCGGGCTCCGGCGTGGAGATCCGAAAGCTCCTCGTAGCCAACCGCGGCGAGATCGCCGCCCGCGTCTTTCGCACCTGCCGCGCCGAGGGGATCGCGACCGTGGCGGTCGTCGCCCCCGACGACACCGGTTCGCTGCACGCGCGCGAGGCGGACGAGGTGGTCGAGATCAGCCGCTACCTCGACGGCGAGGAACAGATCCGGGCGGCGAGGCAAAGCGACGCCGAGGCGATCCACCCCGGGTACGGCTTCCTGGCCGAAGACGGCGAGTTCGCCGAGGCGGTCGAGGCGGCCGGCCTCGTCTTCGTCGGCCCGACCCCGACTGCGCTCCGGCGCGGCGGCAACAAGCTCGAGGCGAAGCAGGCCGCGACCGAGGCGGGCGTGCCGGTGCTGCCGACGGGAACGCCGCAGGAGCTCGGCTTCCCGCTCCTCGTCAAGGCGGCGGCGGGAGGCGGTGGTCGCGGGATGAGGGTCGTCCGCGAGCCCGAGGAGCTCGCCGAGGCGATCGACGCTTCGGAGCGCGAGGCCAAGGCGGCCTTCGGCGACGGAAAGGTCTTCTTCGAGCGCTACCTCGAACGGCCGCGGCACATCGAGATCCAGCTCCTCGCCGACGGCCACGGGAACGTGTTCTCGCTCGGCGAGCGCGAATGCTCGATCCAGCGACGTCACCAGAAGGTGCTCGAGGAGGCACCTTCGCCCGTGCTCGGCGCCGGCCTGCGTGCCCGCATGAGCGAGGCTGCGATCGCATTCGCGCGGACGATCGGCTACCGCAGCCTCGGCACGGCCGAGTTCCTGCTCGACGGGGACGAGTTCTACTTCCTCGAGCTGAACGGCCGCATCCAGGTCGAGCACCCCGTCACCGAAGAGGCGACCGGACTCGACCTGGTCTCGCTCCAGCTCGAGGTCGCCTGCGACCGCGAGCTCGCCGATCCCGGGGCCCGGTTTCGCCGCCATGCCGTCGAGGTCCGCCTCTACGCGGAGGACCCGCAGACGTTCCTGCCGCAAGCAGGGACGGTCGAGCAGCTGAGGCTTCCCGGCTCGGTTCGCATCGACGCAGGCGTGGCGGCGGGCGACCTCGTCGGCGTCGCCTACGACCCGCTGATCGCGAAGCTGATCGCCTCGGGCGCGACCAGGGCGGAGGCACTCGACCGGCTGGCCGCCGCACTCGCGGAGACGGACGTCGAGGGGGTCGTCACGAACCTGCCTTTTCTGCGCTGGCTCGTCGAGCACCCGCTCGTTCGGGCGGGCAGCGCAACGACCGCGTTCCTGACCGAATACCCGCCTCTCTCGGCCCGACCGGCACGCCTTCCGAGCGGCCCCTGGTCCGGCGCCTGGCGTCTCGGCCTGGCGCCTCCTCGACCGGCGGCCGCCCCCGACCCGGACGAGCCCGCCCGGGAAGAGCGGCAAAGCGGCGAGCAGTCGACGCTGGTGGCGCCGATGCCCGGCACCGTGATCCGCGTGGCGGTCGCCGAGGGCGACCGCGTCGTGCCGCGCCAGGCACTCGTCGTTCTCGAGGCGATGAAGATGGAGACCCCGATCGTCGCCCCCTACGAGGCGGTCGTCCGGAGCTTGCACGTGGCGGAGGGAGACCGCGTCGCCGGCGGCGCCGCCCTCGTCGAGCTAGGCGACTAGCCCTCGCGGGTACGACCGACCGCGCCGGGACGAGCGACGTCGTTTCGCGCGGCCGATTCCCTCGTCGGCCCCGAGCGGGGAACTCAGAAGAGCTGCTGCAGCTTCATCGCCTGACCCAGGTCGCCCTTGACCTTCAGCTTGCCCAGCATGAACGCGGTCGTCGGATTCTGCTCGCCGCGGACGATCTGCATGAAGGTGTCCTCGGAGGCGGAGATCGTGGTCTCGGCCTCCCCGCCCCCCTCCCGCACGCTGACCGTTCCCTGGTCGACGTCGACGGTCCAGGTGCCGGCGCCCTCGATCTCGAAGAGGTAGGTGGCGGTCAGGCCCGAGGCCTGCTGGGACTCGCCGGCTCGCGTCTCCAGGCTCTCGAAAAACTGGCGTGCGTCGCCGGCCTCCACCGGCGCGGAGCCTAGCTCACGGCGAGACCGGCTCCGCGGCGAGCGGCCCGCGCACCCCCGACGGGGGTAGCAACAACGCGAGCGCGAGCGCCAGCACCGGGGCGGCGGCGGCGACGTACATGGCCGCGCGGAGGTCGACCGAGTCCGCGATCGCACCGAGGGCGACCGCACCCACGCCGCCGAGCCCGATCGAGAGTCCGATCGAGAGCCCGGATGCCATCGCGATCCGCCGCGGCAGGTACTCCTGGCTCATCACCATCGTCACACCGAAGGTGCCGATCACGCAGACACCGACGCCGGCGAGGGCGATCGCGCCCGGGATGCCCCCGACGGCGACGAAGACGAGCACGAGCGGGGCGGTCGCCGCTGTGCTGGCAACCAAGATCGGACGCCGGCCGAAGCGGTCGGCGAGCGGCCCCGCGGCGAGCGTGCCGAGGCCGCCCACGAGCAGCATCAGCGAGAGCAGCTGGTTTCCGTGCGCCTTCGAGTGCCCGAGCGAGACCTCCCAGAGCGGTACGAAGGTGATCAAGCCGAACCAGCACAGGCTCCGGAAGGCGATCACGCCAAGCAGGAGCACCAGCGCGCCGACGCGATCCCGGTCGGCCGACTGCAGCCGCCGTCCGCCCGAGGGTGCGAAGGAGCCAAGAAACGGGAGCAGCCAGAGCAGCGCCAGCGCGACGACAAGGCTGGGCACGGCGAGCAGCAGGCCTCCTTCAAGGCCGAGGGCGAGGATGAGTGGCGTCGCCAGCGTCGGGCCCAGCGCGTAGCCGAGGTTGCCGCCGATCGAGAACAGGGACATCCCGCTCGCGCGGCGGCGGCCGCTCGCGAAGGCGGCGAATTTCGAGCCCTCCGGATGGTAGGCGGCCGTGCCGAGCCCGGAGATGACCACGAAGAGCAGGACGAGCGCGTAGCTCGGCGCGATGCAGGCCAGAGCCGTACCGGCACCCGCGATCGCGACGCCGCTCGGCAGGAGCCAGAGCGCGCCGCGGTGGTCCGACCAGAGCCCAAACAACGGCTGCACGATCGAGGAGGACACCGCGGAGGCGAGCATCACGAGCGCCGCGAGCGTGTAGGAGAGGTCGAACCGATCCACGAGGAACGGAAGCAGGGCCGGCAGTGCGCCACCCGCGAAATCCGTCGCGCCGTGCCCGGCCGAGAGCGCGGCCATCGCGCGCTTGTCGAGCTGCGCCCGCACGGGCGCTCAGGCTAGCGAGGCGAAACTGCTCCCGAAGCGGTGCCGGAGGCCGAGGCCGCGCTCAGGCGTAGGCCGCGCTCGAGGCCGCCGCCGGGAGGTGGCGCTCGATCAGCGCCCGCGACAGCTCCCACTGGCAGTTCACGATCGCGAGCCGGTTTCGCTCGAGCTCCTCGGCCCGGGCGCCCTCCGAGCGGAGTTGCTGGCGCTCGTGCACGAGCGCCCGGTTCAGTTCATGGAGTGTCTCGAGCTCCCGCCGGCGCGTGGGCTGCGGGCGCGCAGGAGCCTGAGGCCGCAGAGAGATACCCATCCCCCTTCTATCGGCTCGACGACGCCGAAGTTGAGACCGGCCCCGCATTCCGGCCAGGCTAGGGAGGGGGTCGGATAGCATCGTGCCGCGATGCGGGTCGAGGTCGAGCCGGGTTCGCCGGAGGCGGTCGAGACCGATGTTCTCGCTGCCCCCTTGCTCGCCGGCGAAGGACTCGGAGGGCTCCCCGCCGAGCTCGACGAGCGGCTCGGCGGCTTGCTCGGAAAGCTCGCGGCCGACGGCGAGCTGAACGGCAAGCTGAAGTCCGCTCCGCTCGTCCACGTGAATGGCGGTCTCAGGGCCGCGCGCGTGGCCCTCGCGGGGGTTGGCGCGCCCGAGGCGCTCGACGCGGATGCGCTGCGGACCGCCGCCGCCGCCGTGATCCGGGAGGCCGACTTCGCCAGCAGTATCGCCTGGCTGCTCGACGACTCCTTGTCGCTGACGGCGGCCGAGCAGGCACGAGCGATCGTGGATGGCACGATCCTCGGAGGCTACGACCCCGGCGCCTGGAAGAGCGAGGAGACGGGCCCGCGGCTCGAGCGCCTGCTGCTCGTCTCGGCCGATCCCGAGGTGGCCGAACAAGCGAGGCGGGCGTCGCGCGTGGCCGAGTGGACGAACCGCGCCCGCGACCTCGCGAACGAGCCTCCGAACGTGCTCACACCCGCGGCGCTCGCCGAGCGCGCGGCCGCGGTCGCCGAGGGTTCGCCGCTTCTGAGCACGCGCGCCCTCGGGCTCGACGAAATCCGGGAGCTCGGTATGGGCGCCTTCGCCGGCGTCGCCCAGGGCAGCCACAACCCGGCGCGGCTGATCGTGCTCGACTACGAGCCGCCGCAGCGAAAGACCGAGCTCGTGCTCGGCCTCGTCGGCAAGGCGGTCACCTTCGATACCGGCGGCATCTCGATCAAGCCCGCCCAGTACATGGAGGACATGAAGGGGGACATGGCGGGTGGTGGCTCCGTAATCGCCGCCCTGGGAGCGCTGGCCGAGCTCGAGGTGCCTGTTCGCGCCGTCGGGGTGGTCGCGGCGACCGAGAACGCGGTCGGCGGCGGCTCTTTCCACCCTGGCGACATCCTCACCGCCATGAACGGCAAAACGATCGAGATCATCAACACGGATGCCGAGGGCCGGCTGATCCTCGCCGACGCTCTCCTCTACGCCCGCCAGCTCGGCGCGACCCACATCGTCGACTTCGCCACCCTGACCGGCGCGATGGAGCGCGCGCTCGGCGATTTCTACGCGGGCGTCTTCGCCAACGACCGGGAGTGGAGGACGCTCGTCGTCGAGTCCGGCGAGGCCAGCGGCGACCACGCCTGGCCCTGGCCGCTGCACCCGCGCTACCGCCGCTACATCGACTCTGACTACGCCGACCTCAAGAACTCCAACATCCGCTCCCAGGGAGTCCCCGTGCTCGCGGCGGAGTTTCTGCGGGAGTTCGCCGGCGAGGGGCCGTGGGCCCACGTCGACATGGCCGGCACCGGCTTTTTCACCTGGCCCCGCCACGACTACCTCTGGCAGCGTGGCGGCACGGGCTACGGCGTGCGCCTGATCTGCGAGCTCGCTGCCAGGCTCGCGGCGTGAACTTCGACCCGACGCCGGAGCAGGAGCTCGTCCGCCGCACGGTGCGCGAGTTCGCGGAGTCGCGGATCGCGCCCGTAGCGGAGGAGCTCGACCGCGAGCACCGCTTTCCGTACGAGCTTGTCGCCGAGCTCGCCGAGCTCGGGCTGATGGGGATGACGATCCCCGAGGACTACGGCGGCGCCGGGGCCGACACCGTCGCCTATGCGATCGCAATCGAGGAGTTGACCCGGATCGACTCCTCGGTCGCGATCACGGTCGCGGCGCACCACTCGCTCGGCACGCTGCCGATCTACTACTACGGGAGCGAGGAGCAGAAGCGGGAATGGCTGCCGGAGCTCGCCGCCGGCCGGAGGCTGGCGGCCTTCGGGCTGACCGAGCCGGGCGCGGGCTCCGATGCCGGCGCGACCCGTACGCGCGCCGAGCTCCGCGACGGCCAGTGGGTCGTCAACGGCGCGAAGATGTTCATCACGAACGCGGGCACCGACATCAGCGCCTGCGTCACGATCACCGCCCGCACGGGCGAGGACGAGATCTCGAACCTGATCGTCCCGAACGGGACACCGGGCTACGAGATCTCTCCGCCGCTCGAGAAGCTCGGCTGGCACGCCTCCGATACGAGGGAGCTCTCGTTTCGGGACTGCAGCGTCCCCGCCGGCAACCTGCTCGGCCCGCGCGGGCAAGGTCTGCGTCAGTTCCTCGAGATCCTGGACGGGGGCCGGATCTCCGTGGCGGCGATGGGCGTCGGCCTGGCCCAGGGTGCCTACGACCTGGCCCTCGCCTACGCGAAGGAGCGCGAGCAGTTCGGCCGCCCGATCGCCAAGTTCCAGGCGGTCCAGTTTCGGCTCGCCGACATGGCAACCGAGATCGAGGCGGGCCGAAACCTCGTCTACAAGGCGGCCTGGACGAAGGACCACGCCCGACCGTTCGGGCGCGAGGCGGCGGTCGCGAAGCTCTACACGGGCGAGATGTCGCACCGCGTCGTCGACTCGGCCCTCCAGGTCCACGGCGGCTACGGCTACATGGACGAGTTCGCGATCTCCCGGCTTTACCGAGACCAGAAGATCCTCGAGATCGGCGAGGGCACGAACGAGATCCAGCGCCTCGTGATCGCGAAACACCTCGGGCTCTGACGTCCGCTTCGCTCCTCTCAGCCCCACGCGAAACCCGCCTGCGCTGAGGGAGTCCTGCAGAGTTCGGATCGTGATCATGATCCGCCTCGAGCCCTAGAGAGCAGATGTCTCCTCCGGGCAAGACCGTGCTCGTCGTGGCCGCAACATTCCTGGCCCTGCCGGCACCCGCCGGGGCCCAT
>DASUWJ010000046.1:0-11050 GCA_036378475.1 Gaiellaceae bacterium | reverse complement strand
CGCCTCATCGAGGATCTCTGTGCCGAAGCGCCCGATCAGGGCGGCGCGAACCTCCTCGTCCTCGCGTAGGAGGCGGTGGACGACGTCGTCGCTCGAGAGCGTAGCGGCGCCATGGCGGGCGAACGCCGCGAGCGCCTCGCTCTTGCCCGCTCCGATACCGCCGGTGATCGCGACCGCAACCGGCCGCGGCACGCTAGCTAGCCCCCGGCGTCGGCGGGTGCTGCCGGAGCCTGGCCCTCTGAGTCGCCCGGCCCGTGCTCTTCGGGTGCCTCGGCGTCGGGCTCGACGCTCTGATCGACCGCCTCGGGGGGAAGCTCCGTGACGGCGGGCGCCTCGGCCGAGGCCTCGCCGCCGGGAGTCTCGGCGGCCGTCCCTGCCCGCAGGTGCTCCGGCTCCGGCTGGGACAGCTCTTCCGCCGGCCCCTCTCCCTGTGCCTGCTCGCCCCCGTCTTCGCGCGACCCGGCCTGGGTCTCGGGAAAGACCTCCTCGGAGAGATCGAGGGCCGGAGTGCCTTCGATCGGCTCGGAGTCATCGGCACGCGCCACGACCCCACCGCCCTCGACGCGCTTGAGCGAGAGCGAGAGCCGGCGCCGCTCGCCGTCGACCTCGATGATCTTGGCCTTCACCTCGTCACCCTGGGAGACGACCTCGCGCGGATTCTCGACATGGTGCTGCGCGAGCTCGGAGATGTGCACCAGCCCTTCGACCCCGGGCAGGATCTCGACGAAGGCGCCGAAGGTGACGACCTTCGTCACCTTGCCGTCGACCTCGTCGCCCTCGTTGTAGGTGTCGAGCACCTGCTGCCACGGATCGGACTGGGTCTGCTTCAGCCCGAGTGAGATCCGCTGGCGGTCGCGATCGATGTCGAGCACTTTCACCTTCACGTCCTGGCCGATCTCGAGCACCTCGGAGGGGTGGTTTACGTGGCTCCAGGAGAGCTCGGAGATGTGAATCAGGCCGTCCATCCCGTCCAGATCGACGAAGGCGCCGAAGTCGACGATGTTCGAGATCTGGCCGTCAACGACGTCGCCCGGGTTGAGCCGGTCGAGAATCTGCTGCCGTTGCTCCTTGCGCTCGTCCTCGAGCACCGCCCGGCGGGAGAGGACGACGTTGTTGCGTGAGCGGTTGAGCTCGATCACCTTAGCCCGGAGCTCCTGGCCCAGGAACTCATCGAGATCCTGGACGCGGCGAATATCGACCAGGGAGGCGGGCAGGAAGCCGCGGACCCCGAGGTCGAGGATCAGACCGCCCTTGACCACCTCGATCACCTTGCCGATCACCGGCTCGCCCGACTCGGCCGCGGCCTCGATCTTCTTCCAGGCGAGCTCGAACCGGGCCCGCTTCTTCGACAGGATCAGTCTGCCCTCGGCATCCTCCTTGGTCAGGACGAGGGCGTCGACCTCCTCGCCGACCCGGACCTCGTCCTCGGGATTGACCGAGCGGCGAATCGACAGCTCGGCGACCGGAATCACGCCTTCGGACTTGTAGCCGATGTCGACGAGCACCTCGTCCTTGTCGACCCGGACGACCGTGCCGTGCACGACTTCGCCCTCGTTGATCGTCGGGAAGGTCGCGTCGTAGTTCGGGATCAGCTCCCCTTCGGGGCCCGTCGTCCAGAACGCCGAGTCGTCGAGCTGCGCCGGCTCCACGGCGGCCGCTGTTTCGGGGTTGACAGTTTCGTTCGCCAAAGCGGCGGTCAGTATAGCCCTGGCTCTACGAGCTTCCTGCCCTCGCGCGGCTTAGAAAGCCGCGTACGGCGCCCAGGTAGTCCTCGCTCCGCTCTACGAAACTCAAGTGTCCTGCTTCCGGGATGACGAAGAGCTCACTGCCCCCGATTCCCTCATGGAGGACCCGCGAGGCGCGCGGCGTCGTCGTCCGGTCGTGCTCGCCGACGATCACGAGCGTCGGCTTGTCGACCCGCCGCAGTCGGGGGCGGTAGTCGAACTCGCCGTAGCCGTTGCGGGCGAAGTGGCGCAGGACGTCCGGCGTACCGACCGTCTCCTCCAGGTAACCAGCCGGCGGCTCGCCGTGGAAATGAAAGGGCAGCTGGTCGCGCAGGAGCTGCAGCAGCTCGGCCTGCGTGTGGACGGTCTTCTCGGCCTCCCAGGAGGCGGCGATCGGCTTCCCCGCTTCGCCCATCGCCTCGAGCGAGGCCTGGACGTCGGCCAGCAGCGCCCCGCTCGCGTCCGCTCCCCCCGAGATCACGTAGGCAGAAGCGGTGCCGATCTCGATCGCGTGGTGGGTGGCGATGATCGCGCCAAAGGAGTGGCCGAGCAGCGCAAAGCGCTCCAGGCCGAGGGCGGCGGCGAGCAGGTCGACGTCACCGGCGAAGCGCTCGAGCGAGAGCGAGCTCGGATCGACGGGGTCGCTTCGCCCCTGCCCGCGCTCGTCGACGTAGAGGACGCGGAACTCCTCCCCCAGTGGGTCGAGGTAGGGTCGGAACATCGAGTGGTCGAGCCCGGGCCCGCCGTGGAGCACGATCAGCGGGTAGCCCTGGCCGAGTTCCTCGACGTTGAGCGTGTAGCCGTCCGCAAGCTCGACGCGCATCGACGGACTCTAGGACAGCGGGCGCCGGCCTCGCGCCCCCGGCGCGAAGCGCCGCCGGCGGGTCAGCGCTTGGCGTCGTTCCAATCCTCGCCGACTCCCACGTCGACGGCGAGCGGCGGCTCGAGCTCGTAGGCGCGGCACATCTCCTCACGCACGAGCTCCCGGAGGGCGGAGACCTCATTTTCGGGCGCCTCGAGCAGGAGCTCGTCGTGGATCTGAAGCACGAGCCGCGCCGCCCTCCCCTCGGCACGGAGCCGGCGGTGGATTGCGATCATCGCCACCTTGATGATGTCCGCGTTCGAGCCCTGCATGACGAAGTTGACCGCGAGGCGCTCCCCGAGCGAGCGCGTCTGGCGGTTGGAGGCTCGCAGCTCGGGCACGGGCCGGCGGCGCCCGAGCAGCGACGTCGTGTAGCCGTCTCGCCGCGCCTGCTCGATCGTGCGCTCGATGAAGTCCTGCACGTGGGGGAAGCGCGCGAGGTAGGCGTCGATGTACGCCTGGGCCTGCTCGCGCGGGATCTCGAGGTTCTCGGACAGGCCGAACGCGGAGATCCCGTAGACGATCCCGAAGTTGATCATCTTGGCGATCGAGCGCTGCCCGGTCGTCAGCTCCGCCGGGTCGACTCCGAGCACCTCGGCGGCGGTCGCCCGGTGGATATCCTCGCCGCGGGCGAAGGCCTCGCGCAGCTTCGGCTCGCCGGAGACGTGCGCGAGGATGCGCAGCTCGATCTGCGAGTAGTCGGCCGAGACGAGCTTCCAGCCCGGCTCGGCGACGAACGCGGAGCGGATCTCCCGGCCAAGCTCGGTCCGGATCGGAATTGCCTGCAGGTTCGGGTTCGAGGTGGAGAGGCGCCCCGTCGCCGCCACCGTCTGGTTAAAGGTCGTGTGCAGCCGGCCGTCCGCCCCGAGCAGCGAGGGCAGCGGCCCGAGATACGTGTTCAGGAGCTTCGAGTACTCGCGCCACTCCTCGAGCACGGGCACGAGCTCGTGCTCGCCTCGGATCGTCCGCAGGACGCGCGTGTCGGTCGAGTAACCCGTCTTGCCCTTGCGGCCGGGCGTCAGCCCGAGCCGCTCGAACAGGATGCGGGCGACCTGCTGCGTCGAGCCGAGCATGAACTCCTCGCCCGCCAGCTCGTGGGCCTTCGTCTCGAGCTCCTCGACCCGGTCGGCGAGCCTCGCGGTGATCTCGCCCATCCGGTAGATGTCGATCTTGACGCCGACGGCCTCCATCGCGACGAGCACCGGCGTCAGCGGCAGTTCGATCTCGCGATACAGCCGCTCGTGCCCGCGCTCGCGAACCCGCTCGAGCAGCGGCTCGCGCAGCCGGAGCGTCGCAGCGGCATGCCGGACAAGGCGCGCGGTCTCCTCGTCGGCTTCCGGCTCCGGCAGAAGCTCGAGGCCGTACTCGGCCGCGAGCTCGTCGAGCTCGTAGGAGGCCCTGCCGGGCTCGATCAGGTACGCCGCGATCATCGTGTCGTCCGCTGCCTCGACCCGCAGGGCCTTCGCGTCGTGCGCGACCAGTTCGCCCGCGAGCCGCTCCGGAGGCGTGCCGACGACGACCTCGTGCTCGCTCGCGAGCGCGGCCCGCTCGCCCTCGGCGGCGAAGCCACCCCCACCCGACAGCTCGCCCTTGCGCCAGGGCACGGCCACCCCGCTGAGCTCGCGAGCCGAGGCCGGCACCGCCTCGTCGAGCTCGTCGACCCGGCCGAGCAGGTTCCGGAACTCGAACCGCCTGAACATCTCCTTCAGCTGCGAGCGGTCGGGCGGAGCGAGCACGAGCTGGGCCGGATCGCAGTCGAGCTCGAGGTCGCGCCGCATCGTCGCGAGCTCCTTGGCCGCCCGCGCCTGCGCGGCGTGCTCCTTGACCGCCTTCGAGCGCGCGGGCGTCAGCTCGTCGGCGTGCTCGATCACCTCCTCGAGCGAGCCGTACTGCTGCACGAGCTGGCCGGCGGTCTTGTCACCGATCCCCGGGATCCCGGGGATGTTGTCCGAGGAGTCCCCCTTGAGGCCGATGAAGTCGGGCACCTGGTCGGGCCGGATCCCGAGCCGCGCCTCGACCCGCTCGGGCGTGTAGACGTGGACGTCGGAGACGCCGCGGGGAGTCATCATCAGCGCGACGTTGTCCGTGACGAGCTGGAAGGCATCGCGGTCGGTCGAGACGACAGTCGTCCTGATCCCCGCCTCGTCGGCCAGGGTCGCGAGCGTCGCGATCACGTCGTCTGCCTCCCAGCCCTCGAACTCGAGGTTGCGGTAGCCGAAGGCCTCGACGATCGGCCGGAAGTAGGGGAACTGCTCCGCCAGGAGCCCCGGCATCGGCTTGCGCTCGATCTTGTAGGTGTCGAGCAGCTCGTGCCGGTGCACGGGCCGCGTGTCCCAGGCGACCGCGACCCCCCTCGGCCGGTAGTCGGCGAGGAGCTTGAAGAGCATGTTGGTGAAGCCGAGCAGGGCATTCGTCGAGAAGCCCTCGCTCGTGGCGAGCTCCTCGGGCAGGGCGAAGAAGGCGCGGTAGGCAAGGTTGTTCCCGTCGACGAGGAAGAGCTCGGAATCGCGCGCGGGCGCGTCGTCGAGCTGCAGCTCCTCGCCGGTCAGCGTCTTCGGAGACATGAGCCGAGTGTATGCGGAGCTCACCCTCGCGCCCGAGAACACAGCGCCCGGCCTCGGACTGACTCCGCTCGCCCAGCATCTATCGTCTCGCGCCGATGTCCGGGATCGAGATCGAGCCGCTTGGCGACATGCATCTCGACGCCGCGGCCGGCCTGCTCGCGGCCCGGCACTCGCGGCAGCGCGTAGCGGAGCCCCTGCTCCCCGAAGTCTCCGACTTCCGCGCCCAGATCGAGCGCGAGCTGGAGCCAGACCGAAGCGCGGGCGTCGTCGCGATCCGAGCCGGAGAGCCCGTCGCCTATCTGGTCGGCCGCGTCGAACAGGACCCGCTGCTCGGCGGCCTGCGCGCCCTCGTCGACCTCGCGGGTTGCGCCGCCTCGCAGGGCGAGGCCGAAGCCGTGCAGGACCTCTACGCCGCGCTCGCCGCGCGCTGGGCCGCGGCCGGCTGCGAGCGGCACGTCTCGCTGCTGCCGGCCGGCGACGAGCCGCTCCTCGACGCGTGGCTGCGGCTCGCCTTCGGCGTCCAGTACGTCTGGGCGGTGCGGGAAACGGCACCGATGAAACCGGTCGAAGCCGGAGTCGAGATTCGGCCCGGGACTCCCGAGGATCTCGACCTGGTCGCCCAGTTCGACCGGATCCTCCACGCACACCAGGCACGCTCGCCCAGCTTCTCCGGCTTGACGGTCCCGAGCGAGCAGGAGTTCCTCAGCGACTGGAGCGATCTCTGGGACGATCCCGAGCTCCACCGGCACTTCGTCGCCGAGCGCGACGGCCGCGCCGTCGGGCACCTCGTCCTCTATCGGCGGCCGGCGGGCGACCTGCGCGTCCCCGAGCAGAACATCGACCTCGCCCACGCCGCCACGCTGCCTGACGCCAGGGGGACCGGCGTCGGGCTCGCGTTGACCGGTCACGCGCTCAGCTGGGGGCACGAGCACGGGTTCAGGTCGATCACGACCGACTGGCGCTCCGTCAATCTGCTCGCGGCTCGCTTTTGGCCCAGGCGGGGCTTTCGGCCGACCTTCTTTCGCCTCTACCGGCGCATCCCATGAAGCGCGTACCGATGCTCTCCGACTCACGGCTCGCGATCGTGAACGCGCGCGATGACGGCGTGATCCTGCGACCGCCGGCCCCCGGCGAATCGATCAGCGACGTGGCCGCGGCGGTCCGTGACGCGCTCCGCTTCCCGCTCGAGGGCGAGCCGCTGGAGGCGCTCGTACGCCCGGGGGGACGAGCGACGATCGTGATCGAGCCGCCGGCCCTGCCGATTCCGGGGGCACAGCACGACCCTCGCCAGACGGCGATCGGGTCGGTCGTCGACGAGCTCGAGCGCCTCGGCGTGCCGGTCGGAAAGCAGACGCTCCTCGTGGCGGGCGGTCTCGCGCGGAGGCTCGGCGAGCGGGAGCTCGAGCAGCTCGGCATCGTCTCGCCGGAGTTCGCGCGCCGCTTTCGGGGCCGGGTCGTGATCCACGACGTCGAGGACCCCGACCTCGTTCAGATCGGCGAGTCGGGTCCGATTCCGCTCTTCGTCAACCGCGCGCTCGTCGACACGGACGTGATCGTCGTCGTCACGGCGGCTGAGACGGTGCTGCACGGCGGCCCCGCCAGCCTGCTCGCCGCTGCAGGGCCGCAGGCACTCCGCGCGGGAGGCGCCTACTCGCTGCTCGAGACGAGCGCCTCCCAGGGCTGGCAGCTCGGGGTCGCGATCGAGCGCGCGCTCTCTCGGCGGGTGCCGTTGATCGGCGCCTCGCTGACCCTGAACAACCCGCGCCTGACCGGCGCCGTCCGCGGCTACCCCTACGAGGAGCAGGCACTGGAGCGAATCGCCGGCTCACGCCTTCGCCGCCCCTTCGGCCTGCTGCCGGGTTGGGTCCGCGACCGGGTGATCCACTCGCTCGGCCGCGAGCTCAGCGTCGCTGCCGCCTACGGCGGGCCGCCCGCGGTCGCCCACGCGGAGGCGCTCCTCCGGGGGGTGGAGGCGAGGTCGGCCGCGCTCGAGGGCCAGCTCGACGCCGTCGTGATCGGGATCCCGAGGACGACACCCTTCCTGCCGCGCGAGCGGCCCAATCCCCTGCTCGCCGCCCACCTCGCGCTGGGGCTCGCGCTCCGCCTCTGGCGAGACGGCTTCCCCGTCGCGGATGGCGGCACCGCGATCCTGCTGCACCACTTCCACCGCCGCTACGCGCATCCGACGCAGCAGCCCTATCGGACGTTCTTCCAGGCCACGACGAGATTCGGCCGCGAGTCGATCGAGCTGATGGAGGCCGAGCGAGCCGCGAGCGCCGACCCGCGGCCGATCGAGGACTACCGCAACCGCCGCTCCTGCCACCCGCTGCTCCCGTTCGTCGACTGGAGCGCCTGCGCGCCGGCGGTCGGGCGACTTGGCGCCGTGATCGTGGCCGGCTGCCGCGACTCGGTCGCCGCCCGCCAGCTCGGCTTCATTCCCTCGCAGGGGATCGGGACGGCGCTCGAAATGGCCCAGGCCCGTGCCGGCCGCGCGCCGCGGATCGGCTTCCTGCTCTCGCCGCCCTACTTTCCGCTGCGGGTCTCGAGCTAGGAACCGGCGGGCGAACCTCAGAGCACCTTGGAGAGGAAGGCCTTCGTGCGCTCGTGCCGCGGGTTGGCGAACACCTCGCGTGGCTTGCCGGTCTCGACCACGACTCCATCATCCATGAAGACGGCCGTGTCGCCTGCCTCACGGGCGAAGCCGATCTCGTGGGTCACGACCACCATCGTCATCCCGAAATCGCTCGCCAGTGCCTTCATCACGTCCAGGACCTCGCCGACGAGCTCCGGGTCGAGCGCGGAGGTCGGCTCGTCGAAGAGCATCAGCTTCGGGTTCATGGCGAGCGCCCGCGCGATCGCCACCCGTTGCTGCTGTCCGCCGGAGAGCTGCGAGGGGTAGGTGTCGAGCTTCTGCTCGAGCCCGACCCGCCGCAGCAGTTCCTTCCCCGCGCGAACGGCGGCGTCCTTCGGCGTCTTCTTGACGCGGATCGGAGCCTCGATCACGTTCTCGAGCGCGGTCATGTGCCCGAAGAGGTTGAAGCGCTGGAAGACCATGCCGATCTGCGAGCGCTCGCGGCACACCTCCGCGTCGCGAAGCTCGTAGAGCTTGTCCCCCGCCTGCCGGTAGCCGACGAGCTCCCCGTCCACCCACAGCCGTCCGGCATCGATCTTCTCGAGATGGTTGATGCAGCGGATGAAGGTCGTCTTGCCGGAGCCGGAGGGGCCGAGAATGCACATCACCTCCCCCGGTTGCACCTCGAGCGAGATCCCCTTCAGGACCTCCAGCCGGCCGAAGCGCTTGTGAACGCCCTCGGCCTTGACCATCGGGGCGCTCATCGGCCCTCGCCCGAGGCGCCGCGGACCTCGCCGCTCGCGTGCTGGAAGGAGAAGAGGCCGCGCCGGAGCCGTTGCAGCGGCGTCGCCGGCAACTCCCGCGTCGCGCCGCGGCCGAAGTAGCGCTCAAGGTAGAACTGGCCGGTCGTCAAGACGGTCGTCAGGATCAGGTACCAGATGCTCGCCACCAAGAGCAGCGGGATCACCTGGTAGGTCCTGTCGTAGATGTTCTGCACCGCGCCCAGGAGCTCGGGCGGAGTCAGCGCGATCACGCTGACGAGCGAGGTCGTCTTCAGCATCGAGATCGTCTCGTTGCCGGTCGGCGGGATGATCACCCGCATCGCCTGGGGCAAGACGATCCGCCACATCGTCTGCAGCCGCGTCATCCCAAGGCTCTGGGCCGCCTCCGTCTGGCCCTCCTCGACCGAGATGATTCCGGCCCGGACGATCTCCGCCATGTAGGCACCTTCGTTCAGCCCGAGCGCGAGCACCCCGGCGACGAACGTCCTGATCAGCGTGTTGGCGCTGAAATGCGCGAACTGTGGCCCGAACGGGATCCCGAGCGAGAGCCGGGGATAGAGCGCCGAGATGTTGAACCAGAAGAGGATCTGGACGAGCACCGGCGTGCCCCGGAAGAACCAGATGTAGAGCCAGCTCGCACTCGAGAGGAGCGGATTCGGCGATAGGCGCATCACGGCCAGCAAGACTCCGAGCACGATCCCGATCGCCATCGCGAGCACCGTCAGCTCGAGCGTGACCAGGGCGCCGTGGAGGATCTGGCCCGTGAAGAAGTAGTGGCGGACGACGCCCCACTGGAAGCGTGCGTTGGTCGCGATCGACTTGCCGAGCGCGACCCCGAGGAAGATGACGATCGCGGCCGCCACCCAGCGCCCTGGGTGGCGGACCGGGATCGCCTTGATCTCGTCTGGTCGGACCGGCTCTGCCGTGTCGGCGCTCGCCATCGAGACCTCGGGCCTGCGGTTCAGCTAGCTAATCGCGCCATTGATCTTCGGGTTCGTGATCGCCCCGGCCTGGATCCCCCACTTGGTCAGGATCGTCTTGTAGGTGCCCTTCGCCATCAGCATCTTCAGGGCGTCGAGAATCGGCTTCGCCATCCCGTTCCCCTTCGGGATCGCGATCCCGTAGGGCGCCGTGCCGTAGGGCTGGCCCGAAAGCTTGAACTGGCCGTTCGACTGCTTGACGATGTAGGCGGCGACCGGGGAGTCGGCCATTCCGACCTCCGCCCGTCCGCTCGAGATGGCGAGATTCGCCGCGCTCTGGTCGGTGAAGACGAGCACCGTCACGGCGGGCTTACCGGCGCTCTTGCACTTTCCGCTCTGCGCGGTGGCGTCCATCTGCTGGGTCGTGCCGCGCTCGACGGCGACCTTGTGCCCGCACAGATCGGCCAGGGTGTTGATCGTGGGAGCGCCGGTGGCCTTCGTGTAGAACGAGGTGCCGGCGGAGAAGTAGGTGACGAAGTCGACCACCTTCTGGCGCGCTTTCGTGTCGGTGAACGAGGACATGCCGAGGTCGTATTTCCCCGAGGAGAGGCCCGGAATGATGGTTGCGAAGGTCGCATTAACGACGTTCGCCTTCAGCCCCATCACGCCGGCGAGGGCCTTGGCGAGATCCGCGTCCATGCCGATCACCGTATGGCCGTCCGGACCGATGAACTCGTTCGGCGCGTAGCTCGCATCCTCGGCGACCGTCAGCGTGCCTTTGGACTTGATCTTGGCGGGGACCTCCCCGGCGATCTTGCTGTTCGCGGCCGTCGCCGGGATCGTCGCCGTCGAGGTCGTCGTCGTGGTGGTGGTGGCGGTCGTGGTGGTGGCGGCGGTCGTGGTCGCCGCGGCCTTCTTCTTGCCGCCGCAACCTGCCGCGAGCGCGGCCAGGAGGACGATCAAGCCGAGTCCGACAAAGAGGGAAGTCTTCACTTGGCGCACGATGCGATCCTTTCCGGTCGAGCCGGGGCTCGGAGCGTCCCGGCAGGCGAAGCGCAGCTGATCGTATCGCCTCGGGTCTCACCTTTCCGCGAGGTCTGCCTGCGGCGTGGGCCCTGCGGCACGCCACTTCGCTGCCAGCCCATCCGTACTATGGGCGCTGCGCCGAAGTGGCGGAACTGGCAGACGCGCCGGACTCAAAATCCGGTGGGGCTCACGCCCCGTGTGGGTTCGACTCCCACCTTCGGCATCATCCTCGGCGTGGCGAAGCTGGGAATCCTGACCGGCGGCGGCGATTGCCCCGGCCTGAACGCGGTCATCCGCGCCGTGACCAGACGGTCGCTACAGCGCGAGTACGAGGTCGTGGGTGTTCGCGACGGCTGGCGCGGGCTCGTGGACGCGCGCTTCGAGCCGCTCGGGCCACGGGAGATCTCGGGCCTTTTGCCACGCGGCGGCACGATCCTCGGCACGACGCGCACGAATCCGTACAAGCTCGAGGGCGGCGTCGGGCGCGTGCGGACGAACTTCGAGCGCGCGGGCCTCGACGCGCTCGTTGCGATCGGGGGCGAAGACACGCTCGGGGTCGCGGCCCGCCTGCACGAGGAAGCCGCCTTTCCGGTCGTGGGG
>DASUWJ010000045.1:0-12773 GCA_036378475.1 Gaiellaceae bacterium | reverse complement strand
AGGTGCAAGATCGGCATCTGGAAGCTCCGTCCGGTCGAGGCCTCCAGCTTCGACTGCCAGGCATCGAGCGAGAGGTGGCAGAGCGGGCACGGGGTCACCATCACGTCGGCACCGGCCTCGACCGCCTGCTCGATTGGCTGCAGCAACTCCCCCATCGCCACCTCTTCGCGTGCCTGGATGATCGGGAAGCCGCAGCACTTGATCTTGGCGGGATAGTCGATCGCCTCGCCGCCGCAGGCCTCGATGATCGCCTCGAGCGACCAGGGCCGGTCGGGGTCCTCGAAGCCGAGGAGCTTCGAGGGCCGCAGGATCTGGCAGCCGTAGAAAGGCGCGACCTTGAGGCCCTTGAGGCCCTTGTGTGCCACCTCGCGCAGGCGGGCGGCGCCGTCGTCCTCGACAATCAGCCAGAGCAGGTGCTTGACGTCGATCTCGCTCTCGTAGGGGGGTACGCCCACCGTTGCCAGGTTCTTGTTCACGCGCGCACGGAGAGACTCGTCGTTCAGGAGCTGCCAGTTCGCCTGCCGCAAGTTGAGCGTGCAGACGTTGCAGATCGTCATCAGCGTCTCCGCGCCGGTCGCCGCCCCGTAGGCCAGGATGCGCGCGTTCAGATGCAGGTAGTAGTCCGGCTCGGCCTCGTGGATGTCGCCGGCGCCGCAGCAGGTGACCGACTCGAGCTCCTCGAGCTCGAGTCCGAGCTTGGGGGCAAGCGCCTGTGTCGAGGTGTCGAGCTCCTTCGCAGAGAGCGAGGCGAGACAGCCCTTGTAGTAGGCCACCTTCCGGGGCGGCGTGCCGTTGCTGCTCACGGCTGGTCCCCGAGCTCACGCCGCACCGGTTCCTCGCCGGGCGTGATCTCGGGCGCGTCTCGGCGCGCCCCGCCGGCGTCGGTGTGCTCGATCCGGGCGAGCGCCCGCTCGCCCTGAATGATCCCGGCCGCCCCCTCGCGGCCCTGCTCGCGGACGAGCGTGTGGAGCGCGCGCGCCTCGCCGACGTCCGCGGCAACGTGCGGCGGAAACGGCGGCGGCACCTTCCCCTTGCGGGCGAGCCGAAGCGCGAACTTCGTCTGCTTGACGGCGGAGACGATTCCCTGGGTCTTCGGCACGAGCTCGGTCTCCCGCAGCCAGCCGGTCGTCTCGGCCGACTTGACGAACCACCTCGCGTGCTTGGCGCCGAGGTCGCGATCGATCCCCTCCTTGATCGACTCGGCCCCCAGCTTGGCGATCGCATCGCGCGGGTCGACCCCTTTCGGGCAGCGCTCGTTACAGAAGTAGCAGCGCGTGCAGTCCCAGATCCCGTGTTCGGAGTTGTAGTCCTCCAGACGCTCCACCTCGGCCTGGTCACGAGCGTCCCCGACGAAACGGAAGCCCTTGGCGAGCGCCGCGGGCCCGAGGAACTCGGGATCGGACTCCATCGAGTTGCACTCGGAGACGCAGCAGCCGCACATGATGCAGAGCGCCTCCTTGTGGATCGCGTTCATCTGCTGCTGGGAGACGATCCGCTCCCGCTCGAGAATCTCGTCGTAGCCCGGCTGCAGCCAGGGCTTCATCGCCCGGATCTTGCCCCAGAACGGATTCATGTCGACGACGAGGTCCTTGACGATCGGCATGTTCCCCATCGCCGAGATCACGGGTACGTGGCCGCGCTCGACGATCGGCAGCATCCGCTCCTTGCAGGCGAGGACGGCGCGGCCGTCCATGCGCATGCCGCACGAGCCGCAGATCATCATCCGGCAGCTCTTGCGGTAGGCGAGGCTTCCGTCCAGCTTGTCCTTGATCAGGTCGAGCACGTCGAGGAGGCAGGCCCAGTCGGGCGCCTCGAGCTCGTAGTCCTTCAGCTCGCGCTCGCCGCTTTCGGGGTCATAGCGCCAGATCTTGAGCGCGACGTCCATCAGCTCGGGCTTCCTGTCGGAGCGCCGGTCAGGTCGGTGACGTCGGCCGCGGGGGGCAGCGGGGCGATCACCGGCACGCCGAAGTCGTACAGCTCCATCGAGTTTTGGAGCCTCGTCGGCTGGCCCCGGAGCGTCAGCGTCTCGGTGTAGCTCTCGCGGCGGACGAGCCCCTGCCGATCCACCCAGACCTCGACCGGGATCGAGCGCTCCCCGGTCAGCTTGACCAGCTGGTCAACCGTCTTTTGCAGCTCCGGCCGCAGACGGGCAGGAACCGCCTTTGCCACCTGGGCGAGCTCGATCGTGGCCCCGTAGTGCGTGGTCGGGACGCCGCGGACCGAGTCCGTACCGAGCTTGCGCAGCCTGCCCGCGGCGCGCAGGAACTGCAGCGACTGCGTCGGGTCGCCGCCTTGGCCGAACTGGAGGAAGGAGCTGAAGTCGATCCCCGCCGCCTTGCCGGCCGCGCCGAGGTTGATCTTGATCCAGGGTTTTAGCTGCGGGCTGAGCTGGCGCAAGAAGGGGAGCCGCATGTAGAGATCGGTCCCGGCGAGCACGAGCTGGGCGTAGCCGAAGTTGTAGGGGCTGCCCTGCGGGCCCAGCACCTGGTTCAGCTGGGACATGTCGAGCGTCATCCGCCCCCGCCTGGCCCGGGGCGCGAAGCTGCCCTGGCCGGTGAAGGTGACCGGCTGGGCGCTCCCAGGGAGGTTCATGCTCGTGGTCGTCGTGACGCTGTAGCTCCGGACCTGCGCCGTCATCGTCGCCGCCTTGGCGAGGTCGCCGCTCGCGACGCTCGAGCCACCGCAGGCGCAGAACAGACCGGAGGCTGTCACGAGACCGAGCAGCCAGGGGAGGGCCCGCACTAGTAGGTCCTCTCCATCGGCTGCCATTTCGTCACCGTGACGGGCTTCCACCCGAGCTCCGGACGCCCGGCGCGCCAGCGGACGAGCGTGTGCTTCATGTAGCTCTCGTCGTCACGGTCGGGGAAGTCGTAGGGGCGCGCGTGCGCGCCGCGGCTCTCCTTGCGTGCCAGTCCGCTGACGACCATGCAATCGGCGAGCTCGAGCAGGAAGCCGAGCTCGAGCGCCTGGGTCAGGTCGTTGTTGAAGACCTTGCCCTTGTCCTCGACGGTGACCCGCTCGTAGCGCTCGCGCAGGTTCGCGACGATCTCGCCCTGGAGCTCCATCTGGTCTTCCCGGCGAAAGACGCCGAAGTTCACGTGCATCGTCTCGGCGAGCTCGTTTCGGATCGACCAGGGTCGCTCGCCGTCTTGTCGCTCGAGCAGCGCCTGCAGGTCGCGCTCGGCCTCCCGCTCGAGCGACGGCGGCACCGCGACCGTCGTGTGCGTCAGGGCCCAGTCGGAGGCGTGGCGCCCGGCGCGCTTGCCGTAGGTGATCGTCTCCATCAGGGCATTGCCGCCGAGCCGGTTCGCGCCGTGGACGGAGACGCAGGCGCACTCGCCCGCCGCGTAGAGGCCCTCGAGCGCCGTCCGGCCGTCGACGTCGGTGTCGATTCCGCCCATGTGGTAGTGGGCACCCGGGCGCACTGGGATCGGCTCGTTGATCGGATCGACCCCTGCATAGGTCAGCGACAGCTCGCGCGTGCCGTGCAGGCGCTCGTTGATCCTCTCCGCGCCCAGGTGGCGCAGGTCGAGCAGGACGTTGCCCTCGACACCGCGCCCCTCGTCGATCTCCGTTTGCTCGGCGCGGGAGATCACGTCGCGCGAGGCGAGCTCCATCGCGTGCGGGGCATAGCGCTTGAGGAACCGCTCCCCCTCGGAGTTGAGCAGGTAGGCCCCCTCGCCGCGGCAGCCCTCGGTGATCAGAATCCCGGTCGGCGCGAGCGTCGTCGGGTGGAACTGCATCATCTCCATGTCCTTGAGCGCGACCCCGACGCGAAGCGCCATCGCCATGCCGTCGCCGGTGCAGGCATAGGCGTTGGTCGTGCCGGTGTAGAGCCGGCCGGCCCCGCCGGTCGCGAGGATCACGGTCTTCGCCCCGATCGTCTTCAGCCCGCCGTTCAGCAGGTCCCAGGCGATCACTCCCTGGCAGCGGTCGTCATCGATCACGAGCCGCCAGGCGAAGTACTCCTCGTAGGTTCGAAGCTCCCGTTTCATCACCTGCTCGTAGAGCACGTGGACGAGCACATGCCCGGTGATGTCCGCCGCGTAGGCCGTGCGCGGCTCGCCGGCGGCGCCGAAGGGCCTCTGGGCGATCCGCCCGTCTTCCGTTCGGGAGAAGACGGCGCCCCAGTGCTCGAGCTGGTAGACGTCCCCGGGCGCCTCGTCGCAGAGAATCTCGATCGCGTCCTGGTCGCCGAGGTAGTCGGCACCCTTGACCGTGTCGAACGCGTGCTTCTCGGGATCGTCTTCGGAGGCGTTACCAAGCGCCGCGTTGATCCCCCCCTCGGCGGCGCCCGAATGGCTCCGGACGGGATGGATCTTCGAGACGAGCGCGACGTCTGCGCCCCGGTCGTGCGCCTCGATCGCCGCCCGCATGCCCGCGCAGCCCGCCCCGACGATCAGTACATCGTGCTTCGCTTCCACCGCGTACGGACGCTATCGGAAGCGCTTCGGCAGCCGCCTCGTTGCAGCTGCGGCGAGGTCGCGCCCGGGCTCGAGCGAGCTCGTCTAGGCGCCCGGCCCGGCCGCGGCGACCGTCGGGCCCGCCTCGGCCTCGAACTGCTCGAAGTTATCCCTGAACATGCGGGCGAGCTCGCGCGCGCGGCGGTCGTAGGCCTCGGGATCCGACCAGGTCGAGCGCGGGTCGAGCAGGCTCGAGTCGACGCCGGGAACCTGGAGCGGGATCTCGAAGCGAAAGAGCGGATCGGTGCGGAACTCCGCCCGGTCGAGCGCCCCCGAGAGTGCCGCCTGCAGCAGGATCCGGGTCGCCGCGATCGGCATCCGCTCGCCCTCGCCGAACGGGCCGCCCGTCCAGCCGGTGTTCACGAGCCACACCGTCGCCGCGTGGCGCTGCAGGCGTTCGCCGAGCAGCCGCGCGTAGACGGCCGGCGGCTGGGGCAGGAACGGTGCCCCGAAACAGGCGGAGAACGTCGGCTGCGGCTCGGTGACACCGATCTCGGTGCCGGCGAGCTTCGCCGTGAAGCCGGAGAGGAAGTAGAACATCGCCTGTTCGCGAGAGAGTCGCGCCAGCGGGGGCAGGATACCGAAGGCATCCGCGGTCAGGAAGATCACCGAGCTCGGATGGCCGGCACGCTTCGTCGGCAGCGCATTCGCAATCTGCTCGAGCTTGTAGGCGGCGCGCGTGTTCTCGGTCTTCGAATCGTCGTCGAGATCGAGCACGCCCTGCTCGTCCATGATCACGTTCTCGAGCACGGTGCCGAAGGTGCGCGTCGTCCGGTAGATCTCCGGCTCGGCCTGGAGCGAGAGGCGGATCACCTTCGCGTAGCAGCCGCCCTCGATGTTGAAGACGCCGTCATCGGACCAGCCGTGTTCGTCGTCTCCGATCAGATGGCGCTGGGGATCCGCCGACAGCGTCGTCTTGCCGGTACCCGAGAGGCCGAAGAAGATCGCCACCTTGCCGTCGTCGCCGACGTTCGCCGAACAGTGCATCGGCAGCACGTTCTCGAGCGGGAGCCGGTCGTTCATCAGGGTGAAGACCGACTTCTTGATCTCGCCCGCGTAGAACGTGCCCCCGATCACGACCTCGGCCCGGCTCGGATGGAGCAGGACGAAGGTCGAGCTGCGCGTCCCGTCCACCTGTGGATCGGCCTCGACGGGCGGCGCGTGCAGGATCAGGGCCTGGGGCTCGAACTCCGCCAGCTCCTCCTCAGTCGGGTCGATCAGGAGCGTCTTGGCGAAGAGCGCATGCCAGGGGCTCGAGGTGACGACCCGAACGGCGAGCCGGTGCGCGGCGTCGGCGCCGGCGAACGAGTCGATCACGTACAGCTCCTGGCCCTCGAGGAAGGAGACCACCTTGTCGCGCAGCCCTTCGAACCGCTCCTCGTCGAGCTCCTGGTTGACCTTGCCCCACCAGAGGCGATCCTGCGAGCCCGGCTCGCGCACGAGGAACTTGTCCTTCGGCGAGCGGCCGGTATGGCGGCCGGTGTCGACGACGAGCGGACCGCCCTCGGCGAGCCTGCCTTCGTCGCGGAGCAAGGTGTGCGTATAGAGCAAGGAGGTGGAGGGATGCATGTAGACACGACCGTCAGCATCGATCCCGTGGGCGCTCAAGTCCACGCGTCCCCCCGCTCCGATCGTCGTCGCCATGCGGCGTCTCCTTCCCGTTCGCGCCAAAAACGAGACCCGCTCGCGCGCGAGCGGATCATGGCTCTATCGTACGCGTGCAGCCTGTTTGCAGGCGGTTGTACGGTGCCGGCGATGCAGGTCAGGCCGCCGGACTCGCCCCTATCGGACGGCGTCGTCTCCCTCCGGCCCTGGACGCTCGACGACCTTCCCGCGGTCGTCGCGACCTGCTCGGACGCCGAGCTCCAGCGCTGGCTGCCGTACCTTCCGAGCCCCTACACCGAGGCCGACGCGCGCGACTACGTTCGTTCGACCCAGATCGGGTGGCGCGACCAGCGGGGCGGAACCTTCGCCGTCGTCGACCTCGACAGCGGCGAGGTCGTCGGCTCGATCGGCATGAGGGTGCTCGACCGAGAGCAGGCCGTGGTCGAGGTCGGGTACTGGTCGGCGGCGGCGACTCGCAGGCGCGGCCTGACGACGCGGGCGCTGAGACTGATCGCACGCTGGCTGTTCGAGAGCGTCGGCGCCGAGCGCGTCCAGCTGCGTGCCGACGTGCTGAACACCGCCTCCCGGCGGGTGGCAGAAAAAGCTGGCTTCGTCCTCGAGGGCGTGCTCCGCTCCGGCGGGCTGAACCCCCGCGAGGGACGGCGGATCGACTACGCCCTCTACTCGCTCCTGCCGGGCGAGCTCGACTAGCCCGCAGGCATCGGAACCGGCACCGCGAAACGCGAGGCGTGGACCCGCGTGCCGAGCGGTTTCTCGAGAGCCCCGCCCTCGCGGCGGCGACTCGGCGTGCCTACGGGGCCGACATCCGCCAGTTCGAGCGCTGGCGCGAGGGCCGCTCGCTCGGGTTGGACGACGTCGACGTGCGGGCGCTCGCCGAGTACGTCGGCGAGCTAGGCCGCAGCCGCCCGAAGCTCGCCCCGGCAACGATCGCGCGCAAGCTCGCGGCGGTGCGCGCGCTCCTGCGCTACTCGCTGGGGCCCGAGCGAGTCGGGGACGCGTCGCTCTCGCCGCGGCGGCCGCGCCGGCTTCCCGAGGTGCCGAAGCTCGAGGAGGTGGAAGCCGAGCTCGATCGGCTCGAGGGAGACAACCCCCTGGGCCTGCGGAACCGCGCGCTGATCGAGCTCGTCTACTCGGCCGGGCTGCGGAGCCGCGAGGCCGTCGATCTCGACCTCGGCGACGTCGACTTCGAGCGGGAGTCGGTGCACGTGCTTGGCAAGGGCGGCAAGGAGCGGCTCGTGCCGCTCGGCGAGGAGGCGGGGCACTGGCTGGCCCGCTACCTGCGCGAGGCCCGGCCGAAGCTCGTCCGCTCGGAGCGGGCCGCCAACGCCCTCTTCCTGTCCGCGCGAGGCCGACGCCTCGACACGAGCACCCTCCGGCGTCTCCTGCCGCACCCGCACCGACTGCGGCACGCTTTTGCCACGCATCTGCTCGAAGGCGGCGCCGACCTGCGCACGATCCAGGAGTTGCTCGGCCACGCTTCGCTCTCCACCACACAGGTCTACGCGCACGTCGACGGGCGCCGGCTGCGTCTCGTCTACGACCGTTCACACCCGCGCTCGTAGCACGCCGCCCCGGCCTCGGGAGCGCCGAACTCCCTGGCTCTGCAGGCCAATCGGCCCCCGCCTCGAACTCAGCCGGGCAGTGGCTTCGCCGGCGAGAGACGAGGACGTCGAGGGCTTTCTCAGGCTGCTCGGGGCGACGCGCGCGCCGCGAACCGTCGATGCCTACCGCCGCGACCTGAGCGATCTCCAGACTCGACTTCGTCAGCCGCTCGCGGCGGCGTCGACCGAGGAGCTCGAACGCTGTCTGGTCGAGCTCCGAGCCGAAGGCCGCTCCGCGGCCACGATCGCGCGCCGAGCCGCGGCCGCCCGCTCCTTCTTTCGCCACCTCGTCCTGCTCGGCGAGCGAACGGACAATCCGGCAGCCGCAGTCAGCGTGCCCCGTCAGACCCGGCGGCTGCCCCGGACGCTTTCACCCTCCGAGGCCGAACGGCTGATCGATGCCGCCGCCGGTACGACTCCGCGCTCCCTGCGAGACTGCGCGCTCGTCGAGCTTCTGTACGGGGCCGGCCTCCGAGTCGGCGAGGCGGTCGCGCTCGGAAAAGCCGACGCCGAGCTCGAGCAGCGACTCGTCCGCGTGACCGGCAAAGGGAACAAGGAGCGGATCGTCCCGCTCGGGCGGCCCGCGGCCGAGGCGCTTCGCCGCTACCTGGCTCGCGGCCGCCCCCAGCTCGACCGCCGGCGCAGGCCGGAGCTGTTCCTGAACGCACAGGGCGGCGCCCTGACGCGCGCGGGCGTCTTCTTCGTCTTGCGCCGCCTCGCAGCTCGGGCCGGGCTCGAACCGGAGCGCGTTCATCCGCACCTTTTGCGGCACTCGTTCGCGACCCACCTGCTGGAAGGCGGCGCCGACCTGCGTAGCGTCCAGGAGATGCTCGGCCACGCCGACCTCTCGACGACGGAGCTCTACACGCAGATCAGCGACCGGCGCAGGCGAGAGCTCTACTTCGGCGCCCACCCCCACGCCCGCCGACGTCAGGTTTCAGAAGGCCGCGGACGGTCGAAAACCTAGGCGATGCGTCTCGACCCGCAGCTCGCGGGCCTGCTGGCCTCGACGTTCGGCGTCGCCTTCCTGATGGCGTTCTCCGGCGTCCAGAAGAGTGCGCTCGAGTGGAAGCACCGCCGGCAGATCTGCCCCTCGTGCGGGCGGGACCTGCGGAGCAAGTGCAGCTGCCGCTCACGTCCGGGCTGACCCGCTCCGGCTGCGGCTCAGCGCTTCTGCCTCAAGAGCTCGGCGATCCGCTTCGAAACGGCGCGTAGCTCCCGGTCTGCCTCCTCATTCGCGGCCAGCCCCTCGAGGATCACGATCGTCTCGCGCTGCGGCGAGCCGTTCTTCAGGCAGAGGACTGCCAGCCGGCGTACGGCCGCGTTCTCCTGCGAGTCCGAGACGAGCGTGTGCAGAAGCGCCCGGTCGGCGTTCACGTCGCCGGGGTGGTCGCGCGAGAGCAGCTCGAGCGAGAGGAGCGCGGAGCCTCGGCAGGCCGGGCTCTCGTCCTCGAGTCCCCGCCGCAGCAGCTCCAGCTTCTGCCGAAAGCGGAACTGGCCGATCGCGCGGTAGGCGATCGCGCGCTCGCGGTAGTCGGCGCTCCGCGCGGAGGCTTCGAGCTCGTCGCCCCAGCCGGAGCGAAGCTCGGCGAGCTCCCGCTCGGCGCCCCGCTCGGCCAGCCCCGCCGCCTGCGCGGCTGCCTCCTGGAGCGTCAGGAGGCCTGGTCGCCGTTCAACGACCGCGGCTCCGGACCGACGTAGCGCGCCGAGGGGCGGAAGAGACGGCCGGTTCGCTTCTGCTCGAGGATGTGGGCCGACCAGCCGGCCACCCGGGAGCAGGCGAACATCGCCGGCGCCAGCGGCGGGGGGATCTCGGCGATGTCGAGCAGGACGGCGGAGTAGTACTCGACGTTCGTCGCGAGCACGCGTTCGGGATGACGCTTGGTCAGCTCCGCGAGCGCTGCCTCCTCGAGCCGCTCGGCGACCTCGACCCGCGGCGAGCCGAGTTCGGTCGCGGTTCGCTTCAAGACGCGCGAGCGCGGATCCTCCGCGCGATAGATGCGGTGGCCGAAGCCCATGATCCGGCCGCCTCGGTCGAGCAGATCGACGACGTACTGGGAGACATCGTTCACCTCGGCAACCTCATCCAGCATCGGGATCACGTACGCGGGCGCGCCTCCGTGCAGCGGGCCGGAGAGCGCGCCGACCGCCGAGGACAGCGACGCGCCGCAGTCGGCGCCGGTCGAGGCGACGATCCGGGCGGTGAAGGTGGAGGCGTTCAGGCCGTGCTCGGCCGTGCAAATCCAGTAGGTGTCGATTGCCTTCGCATGCCGGGGATCCGCTTCGCCGCGCCAGCGGAGCAGGAACTTCTCCGCGGCCGTCTCACCGCGCGCGACCACCTCGTCGGGCACGGGCTCCGGATGGCCGTCGGCGACGCGGGCAGAGCGGGCGACAATCGACATCATCTGGGCGGATAGCCGCCCCAGATCCTCCCGGGCCTGTTCGTCCGAGATCTCGTTCAGCTTGCCGAGCTTCCACTCGCCCGCGAGCCGGGCCGTCTCCGCCTGGAGGTCGGCCGGAGCGTTGCCCGTCAGCCGGGCCGGCTCGTAGGGCTCGGGATCGGGCATCTTCGAGTCCGGGTCGTTGTCGACCAGGAGCCCCCAGACGTTCTCGTAGGGAAAGTGCCCGACCAGCTCCTCGATGTCGATCCCGCGGTAGCGGAGGGACCCGCCCTCGCGGTCGGGCTCGGCGATCTCCGTCTCGACCGCAACGACACCCTCGAGCCCCGGCCTGAAATCGCTCATCGGCTCCAATCTACCCGCAGCACACCCGTCCCGAACGCAAAAGCGGGCCTTGCCACGTGTGCGAGCAGGCCCCGGAAAGGTCTCGGATAGGCTCCGGCCCGTGGCGCATCAGGTGACGCTGATCCCCGGCGACGGAACCGGACCTGAGCTGACCGAGGCGACCCGCCGCGTGCTCGAGGCGACGGGCGTCGAGTTCGAATGGGACGTGCAGCAGGCCGGTGCGGATGTAATGGAGGAGTACGGAGGGGACCCGCTGCCGCCCCGCACCCTCGACTCGATCCGGCGGACCGGTACCGCCTTGAAGGGACCGATCACGACGCCGGTCGGGGGAGGCTTTCGCTCTGTCAACGTCGGCCTGCGAAAGGCGCTCGACCTCTATGCGCAGGTTCGCCCCTGCAAGACCTACGAGGGCGTGCGGACGCGCTTTGACGACATCGACCTGATCATCGTCCGCGAGAACACGGAGGACCTCTACGCGGGGATCGAGTACGAGCAGGGAAGCGAAGAGTCCCGTGAGCTGATCTCCTGGATCGAGCGGCACGGCGGCAGGCTGCGCCACGACGACGCGGGCATCTCGATCAAGCCGCTCTCCGTCTCGGGCACGCGCCGGGTCGTCCAGTTTGCGTTCGACTACGCGCGCCGAAACGGGCGCCGAAAGGTGACGGCCGTGCACAAGGCGAACATCATGAAGTTCACCGACGGCCTCTACCTCCGCGTCGCGCGCGAGGTCGCCGAGGCGAACTCGGACCTCGAGTTCGACGACCGGATCGTGGACAACATGTGCATGCAGCTCGTGCAGCGGCCAGAGGAGTACGACGTGCTTGTCCTGCCGAACCTCTACGGCGACATCGTCTCCGATCTCGCCGCTGGGATGATCGGCGGACTCGGGGTCGCGCCAGGGGCGAACTTCGGCGAAGAGGTCGCGATCTTCGAGCCCACGCACGGCTCGGCCCCCAAGTACGCCGGGCAGAACAAGGTCAATCCGGTCGCGATGATGCTCTCGGGCATGCTGATGCTCCGACACCTCGACGAGGCCGCCGCGGCCGATCGTCTCGAAGCCGCGGTCGGCGAGGTGATCCGCGAGGGCAAGCAGGTGACGTACGACCTGAAGCCATCCCGTGACGATCCGAGTGCGGTCGGGACGAGCGAGGTGGCGGACGCAATCATCGACAAGATGGGGGCCCGCGTATGAGCGAGCGGCGGAAGGTGACGGTCGTCGGTGGGGGCAACGTCGGTGCCACCTGCGCGCAGGTGCTCGCCTGGCGCGACTTCGCCGATGTCGTTTTGGTCGACATCGTCGAGAATCTGCCGCAGGGCAAGGCCCTGGACATCAACCAGATGGGCGCAGTCCTCGGCTACGAACCGAACGTGGTCGGCTCGAACGGCTACGAGGAGACGGCCGGCTCGGACGTGGTCGTGATCACCGCGGGCGTGCCGCGCAAGCCGGGGATGAGCCGAGACGATCTCGTGACGACGAACGAGAAGATCGTCGGCTCGGTGACGGAGGCCGCGATCGCCCAGTCACCCGACGCGGTCCTGATCGTCGTTTCGAACCCGCTCGATGCGATGTGCCACGTGGCCAAGAACGTCTCCGGCTGGACGAAAGAGCGTGTCTTCGGGATGGCGGGGATCCTCGACACGGCTCGCTTCTCGACCTTCATCGCGTGGAAAACGGGCTCCTCGGTCAAGGACGTGACGGCGATGGTCCTCGGTGGCCACGGCGACCAGATGGTGCCCGTCGTCTCGGCGACCACGGTCGGGGGCATTCCGCTCCGGCAGCTTCTCGACGAGGAGACGATCCAGGCGATGGTCGAGCGCACCGCCAAGGGGGGCGGCGAGATCGTCAACCTGCTCGGGACCTCGGCCTGGTACGCCCCCGGCGCGGCGGCTGCCCAGATCGTCCAGGCGGTGATGCTCGACGAGCGGCGGGTGCTGCCCTGTACCGCCTACCTCGAGGGCGAGTACGGCATCGACGGCCTCTACATGGGCGTGCCGGTGAAGCTCGGAGCCGCCGGCATCGAGGAGATCGTCGAGCTCGAGCTGAGCGCGGAGGAGCAGGCACTCCTGAACGAGTCCGCCGAGGCGGTCCGAGAGGTCGTCGGCGTGCTCACGACCTGAATTGAGGCCGCCGGAGAACAGCGCGAGCACCGCTCCCCGAACAGAGGGGACGCAGCCCTCGCGGGAGGAGCCGACGTGGATCTAGTGACCTGAGTCGTTAGTCCGCAGGGACCCGGCGTGTGCCGCCGAATGTCGTCTTGTTCGGCTACGACGATGGGAGGCGGTTATGCCGGTTCGTGCGGAGGTCGTGCTCAGCGATGAGGAGCGGGAGACGCTGGAGC
>DASUWJ010000044.1:0-2750 GCA_036378475.1 Gaiellaceae bacterium | reverse complement strand
GGTGGCCGCTCGGCCTGGCCGCGGCGGCGGCGGCCGTCACGCTCCTGCGTGAGCGCGCCGGGCTGGCACTCGCGCTCGCGGCGCCGGTCTTCCCGCTCGGAAACATCTCCGCGGGGCTGGCCTGGGCCTATGGCGGCTTCGCGCTCCTCTGGCTCGCCGTGAACTGGCGCGAACCGCTTTCGGGCCTCTTCCTCGTCGCAGGCCCCCTGCTCGCGCCGCTCTCCTTGCTCGGCCTGTTGCCCTTCGCGGCTCAGCGTATCCGCGGCCGCCTGCACCGCGCCGCCCAGACCTTCGCCGCCGTTTTGCTCGCCGCGATCGCGGCCGGCCTCGAGGGGCGCCGACTCCCCTTCGCCGGCATGGCTCCGCGGACGCTTCACCTCGAGGCGAGCCGCGGCCCCCTCGCCGCGACCGGGCGGCTCTGGCACACCCTCGCCGCCCAGCCACCCCTGCTGCTCGAAGGCCTTGTGCTGGCTGCCGCCGCGGCGACCCTGCCGCTCGTCTCCCGCCGCTTCATCCCCGCCTTCGGAGTGCTCCTGCTCGCCGGCCTGCTCGCGCCGGAGCCGGCGATCCCGGACGCGGCCGTGATCCTCACCGTCGTCGCCACCTGCCTCGGGCTGGCGGTCAAAGCCGAGAGTTAGACTCGTGCCCGGGGGTAAACAGCCCCTGCAATGACCATGCTCAGAAACATTGAGGCGAAGATCGAGTCGCTGTTCGAAGGCGTCTTCGGGCGGGCGTTCCGCACGAACGTGCAGCCGGTCGAGCTCGCCCGCAAGCTGGTCAAGGAAATGGAGGACAACCGCGTCATCTCGGTCTCGCGCCTGTACGTGCCGAACGAGTACACGATCTACCTCTCGCCCGCCGACCGCGAGCAGTTCGAAAACTACGAGGAGTCGTTGGTCGGCGAGCTGCAGGACTACCTCGCCGAGAACGCCCGCCGCGAGAAGTACGTGCTGCTCTCGCCCCCCCAGGTCGCGTTCGAGACCGACGAGGATCTCGACGTCGGCGAGTTCGGGATCGCGACCCGGATGGCCCAGGGAGGGCGCCAGGTGACGCCCAGCGAGATGCCTGCGGCTCCCGCGGCACCAGGCGCGACGATGGTCTACAAGCCGAAACAACCCGAGACCGAGGCGGTTTCCCCTGCCGAGCTCGGGCTCGAGCGCGAGCTCGTCACCCTGAACTACGGCGGCCGCAGCTATCCGCTCGAAAAGCGACGGGTCGTGATCGGCCGCTCGAAGGACTGCGATATCGAGGTCGCCGACCCGAACGTCTCGCGTCGCCACGCCGAGGTTCGGCAGGAGGGCTCGGCACACTGGGTCGTCGACCTCGGCTCGACGAACGGGACCGAGGTCAACGGCCGGCGCCTGAAGCGGGCCAAGCTGCGGCCCGGCGACACGATCACGGTCGGCTCGAGCGAGCTCGTCTTCGGGCGCGAGCCGGAGAGCTAATGGGCATGCTCAGCTCGATCGCGGTCGAGGAACTGCTGCTCATCCTCAAGATCGCCTTCGTCGTCCTGCTCTACCTGTTCATCTGGCGGATCGTGCGCACGACGAGCCGGGACCTTCGCCTGCCCCAGGAGAGCTTCATCCTCGCCCCGGGCGCAGCCGGCGGCCCGCCGCTCCCGGAGCCCGAGCCGATCGAGGCTGGCCGGCTCGTCGTCGTCGCGAGCCCGACCCTGCGGGAGGGCGAAGAGCGCACGCTCGACTCCTCCGCTCTCACGGTCGGACGCGGGTCCCAAAACGACGTCCCCCTTGAGCGCGACGACTACGCCTCCGCGCAGCACGCGCGGATCGAGCCCCGGCGCGACGGCGTCTGGCTCGAGGACCTCGGTTCGACCAACGGCACCTACCTGAATGGGATCAAGCTGACGCGGGCGCGCAAGCTGACCTCGGGCGACGTCGTTCGGATCGGCGAGACCGAGCTGAGGTACGAGCGGTGAGCGCGATCCGTCAGACCGGACACGCCACGGACACCGTCAAGAAGCGCCGCCGCAATGAAGACGAGTACGTCGTCCAGCCGCCGCTCTTCGCGATCGCTGACGGCATGGGTGGTGCGCAGGCGGGAGAGCTCGCCTCGAGCCTCGCCGCCGGCGCCCTGCGCGAGGGCGAAGGGGATATCGCGAGCGGCGAGCGACACGTCGTCCAGCTGATCCAGGAGGCGAACAGGCGCGTCTACCAGCGCTCCGCCGAGGATGCGGCCGCCTCCGGCATGGGCACGACGATGACGGTCGCACTGGTCGAGGACGGCGCCGTCGTCTTCGGCCACGTCGGGGACTCGCGCGCCTACCTGATCCGCGACGGCGCGCTCGAGCAGCTGACCGAGGACCACACGCTCGTCGCCGAGCTCGTCCGCAGCGGCAAGCTGTCGCCCGAGGAGGCGGAAGCCCATCCACAGCGCTCGGTGATCACGCGCGCGCTCGGTACCGATCCCGACGTCGACCCGGACACCTTCTCGGTGCAGACGAGGTCGGGCGACCTGTTCATGCTCTGCTCCGACGGGCTCACCTCGATGGTCGACGACGAGGTGATCCTGCGGACGGTCGAGAAGCACCGAAACGACCTGCGCACCGCGGCGAAGGCGCTGATCCGCGCCGCGAACAAGGGCGGCGGCGAGGACAACATCACCGTCGTCTTCTTCGAGATCGGCGAGGACGCGGACGGCAGGCCGCTCGAAGAGACCGCCCGCTATCCGGCCTTGGCCGACGATGCGGCGCAGGAGCGCGACGAGGACACCCTCGACGAGCTCGACCGCGT
>DASUWJ010000043.1:0-11770 GCA_036378475.1 Gaiellaceae bacterium | reverse complement strand
AACAGCTGGCGGCGGAGCTGCCGGCCGCTGGCTTCCAGCCGCCTCGCCTCGAGCGGCTGCACCAGGCGGGAGAGCTCAGCCGGGAAGCCGCGCTCGAGCGGATTCGTGGCCGCTCGATCTCGACCTTCGACCTGCTGGACGAGGACGAGCTCCGCCTCGGCACGGAGCGGGCCGAGCGGGAGCTACCGCCGAGGCTGCGCTACGAGGTCGAGTACCTGCTCGCCTTCGCGCGGCGCTAGTCTCCCCGGGGTCCCGACCCGAGGAGGAAGCGATGGCGAAGGAGCTCAAGTGCGCGGACGTCGGCTTCGATTGCAACGCGCAGATCAGCGCCGACAGCGAGAGCGAGGTGATGTCGCAGGCCAAGGCGCACGCCCGGGAAGCGCACGGGATGCCCGAGGAGGACTTCCAGCAGCACGAAAGCGCGATCCGCGGCGCGATCCACGACGTGTAGGGAGTCGCTACAGCTGCCAGCTGCCGTCCCGAAGGATCGGGACGTCGCCCTCGTCGGTCCGACCGGTGACCTGCACGTCGTCGCCGCCGATCATGAAGTCGATGTGGATCTCGCTCTGGTTGATCCTGGGTACGTCTTCCGCGCCGACCGTGATCTCGTAGGCGTTGCCGAGCGCAATGTGGCTGGCGGCGTTCTCGTCCAGGAGCGTGTTGTAGAAGGTCGTCCCGAGCGGGCCGATCCTGCCTTCGCGGTCGACGAGCGCGAGCTCGCCGAGCCGTGAGGCGTCGTCGTCGAGCGAGGCGCGCTCGCGAAGGAGGTCGGCCCCTGACTCGGCCTCGATCTCGACCGCGCGGCCGTGCTCGAAGCGCACCGTCAGGCCGGAGATGATCGTGCCGCCGATGTCGAGCGGCTTGGTCGCGCGCACGAAACCCTCGGCCCGGCCAGGATCCGGCGTCGTGTAGACCTCCTCGGTCGGCACGTTCGGCAGGTGTTCGACCCCGTCGATCGTCGTCGTCGAGCCGCCTTCCCAGCGTGAGCTCGGCAGCAGGCCGACGGTCAGGTCGGTGCCGGGCCCCTCGATTCGGACCGAGTCGAAGTGCTTCGACGTCAGCCGCTCGGCGACCGAGTGGAGTGTCTCGTCGCGCTCACGCCAGGCCGCGACCGCGTCCTCCTCGTCGAGCCGGCAGACGTGCACGAGCTCCTCGGTCAGGCGCGCGAGTGCGGCCTCGCCGTCCAAGTCGGGGAAGACGAGCTCGGCCCAGCTTCGCGTCGGATAGGGGAGGATCGACCAGTTGACGAGCCGTTTGTTGATGATCACGAGCCGCTCTTTCAGATCGGGCAGCTGGTCGCGGCCCGCGCGCCTCGGATCGACCCCGTTCAGGATCCCGGGCGAGACCCGGGGCACGAAGATAATCCTGGCAGCGTGGGCCTCGCCGAGGTCGAGCATCCGCCGGCCGTACCAGCCCGGGACGAAGTCGAGCGTCTCCTCGGCCGCGTGCTCCAGCCGGGCGCGCTTGACGAAGGAGTCGAAGTAGCTCGGATCGACGAAACGCGCGCCCCGCGCGTAGGCCCGCTCGGCGACAGCCCTGACGATCGGCTCCATCCCGAGCTCGGCCTCGACCGAGACGATCTGCCCGGGCTGGACGTTGGCGCTGAAATCGACGGCCAGGTCGGCCAGGCGCCCGAGGGTCTGCTCGTCCACGGCGCGGAGGATACGGGCCGCCGCCTGGCGTCCGTCCGGACCACGCGCTAGGGTCTCGCCGACCTTCAACCCCTTTAACCCGGTCCCGTGAGGCCGGAAAGGAGTGCGAATGACGCTGCCCGAGAATCGCGCCCGACTGCTGGCGTCCGCGGCCAAGCCGCCGGCCGGCCAAGGCGCGTGAGCATCGCGCACACCGAGCGCGACAAGGTCCTGCTCGGGCCGGCTGACGTCGAGCGGACGCTGTCGCGGATCGCGCACGAGATCATCGAGGCGAATCCCGAGCTCGAGCGGCTCGCCCTGGTCGGGATCCACACGCGCGGAGTGCCGCTGGCCCAGCGCCTGCGCCGCCGGATCGAGGAGTTCGCCCACCAGGAGGTCGCCCTGGGCCAGCTCGACATCACCTTCTACCGCGACGACGTCCACGTCCGCGGCGGCGAGGCCCCCCAGCACGCCCAGCCGCTCGTCCGGGCCTCAAAGCTCGACTTTGCCCTCGACGGGATGACATGCGTCCTCGTCGACGATGTCCTCTACACGGGCCGGACGATCCGGGCTGCGGTCGAGGCGCTCTTCGACTACGGTCGCCCGGCGCGGGTCCAGCTCGCCGTGCTGGCAGACCGCGGCCACCGCGAGCTGCCGATCCGCCCCGACTACGTGGGCAAGAACTTCCCCACCCACCGCGACGAGCGCATCCAGGTGCAGCTGGTCGAGGTCGACGAGGTCGACCAGGTTCTGCTGCTCCCGGCACCCGAGGAGGAATCTGCGAATGGCTGAAATCCGCGTCATGCGGGAGGACCTGCTCCCGCCGAAGGAGCCGCCCAGGCGGCACCTGATCTCGGTCGGCGACCTCGAGCGCGAGGACGTCGAGCGGCTGCTCGCGACCGCGCGCAGCTTCGAGCGCTCGCTCGAGCGAGAGCTGAAGAAGCTGCCGACGCTGCGCGGAAAGACGGTCGTCAACCTCTTCTACGAGTCCTCGACCCGCACCTCATCGAGCTTCGAGCTCGCAGCGAAACGGCTGTCCGCGGACACGATGTCGATCAAGGCGGCCGGCTCGTCGGTCGACAAGGGCGAATCGCTCAAGGACACGGCGCTGACGCTCGGCGCCTACGACCCGGACGTGATCGTGATCCGGCATCCCCAGATCGGTGCGCCGCAGCTCGTCGCACGCTACACCGGCGCCCACATCGTCAACGCCGGCGACGGCAAGCACCAGCACCCGACCCAGGCCCTCCTCGACCTGTACACGATCCAGGCCGAACTGGGCCGGATCGAGGGGGTCCACGTCGCGATCGTCGGGGACGTCCTGCACTCGCGGGTCGCGCGCTCGAACATCCAGGCGCTCGCGCTGATGGGTGCGAGGGTGACGCTCGTCGGCCCGCCGCCGCTGCTCCCGCGCGGGATCGAGGCGCTCGGCTGCGAGGTCTCCTACGCGATCGAGTCGATCAAGGCGGCAGACGTCGTCTACGTCCTGCGGATGCAGCAGGAGCGGATGCAGGCCGGCGCGAACCACGTGCCCTCTCTGCGCGAGTACACGGCGCGCTGGGGCGTCACCCCGACCCGGGTGCGGCCTGGGCAAAAGGTGATGCATCCGGGGCCGATGAACCGCGGCGTCGAGATCGACGGCGCGGTCGCGGATGCGGCCGACGCGTTGATCGAGCAGCAGGTTCGCGCGGGTCTCGTCGTGCGGATGGCGGTGCTCTACGACCTGCTGACCCAGGGGCCGGCCGGCGTCCAGGCCGGCGCCTTGCACGAGCTGGGAGCCGCGTGATGCTGTTCGGGGCGAGGGGCCAGGAAGACCTGATCATCCGCGGCGCGCGCGTGCTCGATCCGGGCGAGGGGCTCGACTCGGTCCTGGACGTCCGCGTCGACGCCGGCACGATCGGGCAGCTCGGGACGAGCCTCGAGACGAACGGCCACCGCGTCGTCCAGGCGGAGGGACTCGTCCTCGCACCGGCCTTCCTCGACCCGCACGTCCACCTCCGCAGCCCCGGGCGAGAGGACGAGGAGACGATCGCGAGCGGGACGAGGGCCGCTGCCCGCGGCGGCTACTGCGCCATCCTGGCGATGCCGAACACCGAGCCGGTGGTCGACTCGGCCGCCGTCCTTCGCTCCCTCAGCGACTCGGCGCTGGCCGAGGCGGAGGTACCGGTCGGCTTCCTGGCGGCGATCACGCGCGGCCAGGCCGGGGCCGAGCTGACCGAGATGGCCGAGCTCGCCGAGGCCGGCGCAGCCGGATTCTCCGACGACGGGCATCCGGTCGTCGCTCCCGGGCTGATGCGCCGGGCGCTCCAGTACAGCGCCGTCACCGGCCGCCCGCTCGCGCTCCACTGCGAGGAGCCGACGCTCTCGGCGGGCGGCCAGATGCATGAGGGAGCCGTCTCCGCCGAGCTCGGCTTCACCGGCTACCCCTCGGTCGCCGAGAGCCTGATGGTCGAGCGCGACCTCGCGCTGGCGGCGTACGAGGGCCGGCCGCTCCACCTGCTCCACCTTTCGGCTCGCGAGTCGGTCGAGGCCCTCTCGCGGGCGCAGATGAGCGGGCTCGCGGCGACGGGCGAGGTGACGCCGCATCACCTGTGCCTGACCGACGAGGCGGTGCGGTCGCTCGACTCGAATACGAAGATGAACCCGCCGCTTCGGGCCGAGGAGGACCGAAACGCGCTGATCGCGGGGCTCAGGGACGGCACGATCGCGGCGGTCGCCACCGACCACGCGCCCCACGCCCGGCACGAGAAAGAGGTCCCCTTCGAGGCGGCGCCGTTCGGCGTCACCGGGCTCGAGACGGCCTTCTCCTCCCTCTATACCCACCTCGTCTCACCCGGGCTTTTGCAGCTGGAGACGCTGCTCGAGCGGATGTCCGCCGGCCCGGCTCGCGCCTACGGGCTCGAGGCGCCCCGGATCGCGGTCGGCGCGGAGGCGAATCTCGTCCTGCTCGACCTGCAGGGCTCGCGGCGGGTCGAGGCGGGGGAGTTCCGCTCCCGCTCGCAGAACTCGTGGCTGCTCGGCCAGACGCTCCGTGCCGAGGTGCGCCTGACCGTGGCGGCCGGCAGGGTCGCCTACGCGGGATGACCGGCTTCCTGGCGCTCGAGGACGGCAGCGTCTTTCGCGGCGAGTCGGTGGGCGCGGCGGGGTTCGCCTTCGGCGAGGCCGTCTTCACGACCGCGATGACCGGCTACCAGGAGGTCGCGACCGACCCGAGCTTCGCGGAGCAGATCGTCACCTTCACGGCGCCGATGGTCGGCAACTACGGCGTCGAGGCGAGGCGGGCGGAGTCCGACCGACCGCACGCGTGCGGGGTCGTGATGCGGGAGGCGCGGGGGCCAGCCTGGACGGACTGGCTCTGCGAGCACGGCCTCGTCGCGCTCTCCGGCATCGACACGCGCTCGCTGACGCTTCGGCTGCGAAGCGGTGGCGCGATGCGGGCGATCGCGGTCGCCGGCGAGGCCTCGCTCGAGGAGGCCGTTCGTGCGGTCCGAGAGCAGCCCGGGATGGCCGGCCGGCCGCTCGCGGCGCGAGTCTCCACCGACGAGCCCTACGTCTTCGCCGACCAGCGCGGGCCCCGGCTCGCCGTCGTCGACTACGGCTGCAAGCGTTCGCTCTTGCGCCGGCTGGCGGCGGCCGGCGCCTCGGTGACGGTCTGGCCGCACAGCGCGCGGGTGCGCGACTTGGTTGGCTTCGACGGGATCCTGCTTTCGAACGGGCCCGGCGACCCGGCGCCGCTGCACGGGGAGGTGGAGACGATCCGGGCGCTGCTCGGGCGAGTGCCAATCCTCGGCATCTGCCTGGGCCACCAGCTTCTGGCGCTCGCGACCGGCCACGAGACGTACAAGCTCCCCTTCGGCCACCGGGGCTCAAACCACCCGGTGCTGGACAAGCGGAGCGACCGCGTGCTCGTGACCAGCCAGAACCACGGCTTCGCGGTCGCGGCCTCGCAGGCCAAGGAGGTGACGCACGTCTCGCTCTACGACGGCACCGTCGAAGGGCTCGATTTTCCGTGGCTCAAGGCCCGCTCGCTGCAGTTCCATCCCGAGGCCGGCCCGGGCCCGCACGATGCCTGGCCGCTGCTCGAAGACTGGGTGGGGGAGGTGGCCTGCCTTGCCAAGGCGGCCTGACCTGCGCTCGATCTGCCTGATCGGCTCGGGGCCGATCGTGATCGGGCAGGCCTGCGAGTTCGACTACGCGGGCTCGCAGGCGCTCAAGGTCCTGCGCGAGGATGGCTTCCGCACGATCGTCGTCAACTCGAACCCGGCGACGATCATGACCGATCCGGGCTTCGCCGACCGCACCTACCTGGAACCCCTCGACCTCGAGGGCGTCGCGGACGTGCTCGGCCGCGAGCGGCCCGACGCGCTGCTGCCGACACTCGGCGGTCAAACCGCGCTCAACCTGGCGCTCGAGCTCGTCTCGGAAGGCGTGCTGGCCTCGCTCGGAATCGAGCTGATCGGCGCGAGCCCCGAGGCGATCCGCCGTGCCGAGGACCGTGAGCGCTTCCGCGAGACCGTGCGGGCCGCGGGGCTAAGGGTGCCGGAGTCTCTAATCGTCACCGACCCGGCGGACCTGCCTGCCGAGTTGACCTTCCCGGTGATCCTGCGCCCGGCCTTCACCCTCGGTGGCCACGGCGGCGGCACCGCGCGCGAGCGCGGGACGCTGGAGACGCTGCTCGAGCGGGCGCTCGCCGAGAGCCCCGTCGGCCAGGTGCTGGTCGAGGAATCGCTCATCGGCTGGGACGAGTTCGAACTCGAGGTGATCAGGGACCGCCGCGACAACGTGGTCGTCGTCTGCTCGATCGAGAATCTCGACCCGATGGGCGTCCATACGGGCGACTCGGTCACGGTCGCGCCGCAGATGACCCTCTCGGACGAGGCCTACCAGGAGCTGCGCGACGGCGCGGCGGCCGTGATCCGCGCGGTCGGGATCGAGTGCGGCGGCTCGAACATCCAGTTCGCCCGCGAACGGGAGAGCGGCGAGCTGCGAGTGATCGAGATGAACCCGCGCGTCTCCCGCTCCTCCGCGCTCGCCTCGAAGGCGACCGGCTACCCGATCGCCAAGGTCGCGGCGAAGCTGGCTGTCGGCTACTCGCTCGACGAGATCCCAAACGACCTGACGGGCACGACCCCGGCGAGTTTCGAGCCGACCCTCGACTACGTCGTCGTCAAGGCGCCTCGGTTCGCGTTCGAGAAGTTCCCCGGCGCCGAGACGGCGCTCGGGACGCAGATGAAATCGGTCGGCGAGGCGATGGGGATCGGTCGCACCTTCACGGAGGCGTTCCTGAAGGCGCTCCGCTCCCGGGAGCTCGACGGGGGCGCGATCACGCCCTGGGCCGCGCTCGAGGCGGTCCCCGCCGGTGTCCATCCCTGGTTTCGGCGCGAGCTCGAGAGGGTGACGCAGGCGCTCGCGCGGGTCCACTCGCTCGAGGATCTCGTCGCCGACGACTGGCTGCGGCTGAAACGGCTCGGGGTCTCGGATGCCGACGTCGCCGCCGCGTGCGGCAGGAGCGAAGCGGAGGCCTCGCGCGCCCGCCGCTCCTGCGGCGTCAAGCCGGTCTACCGCCGGGTCGACTCCTGCGGCGGCGAGGTCGAGGCGGGCTCCAACTACCTCTACTCCACCTGGGGCGAGGCCGACGAGCGGCCGCCGGTGGCCGCGGCCGGGGGCGCCATCGTCATTCTCGGCTCCGGCCCGAACCGGATCGGGCAGGGGATCGAGTTCGACTACTGCTGCGTCCACGCGGCCAAGAGCTTTCGCGAGCTCGGCTTCGAGGCGGTGATGGTCAACTGCAACCCGGAGACGGTCTCGACCGATTACGACACCTCCGACCGGCTCTACTTCGAGCCGCTCGAGACCGAGGCGGTGCTGGCGATTTGCGAGCGCGAGCAGCCCTTCGGCGTCGTGACGCAGTTCGGCGGCCAGACACCGCTCAAGCTGGCACGCGCGCTCGAGGCGGCGGGCCAGCGCCTGCTCGGCACCTCGCCCGAGGCGATTGATCTCGCCGAGGACCGCGAGCGCTTCGGGGCGCTGCTCGAGCGGCTCGGGATCCGCTGTCCGCCTTGGAGCACCGCGGCCGGCCCCGAGGAGGCGATCGCCGCCGCCGAGCGGATCGGCTACCCCGTGCTCGTCCGGCCCTCGTACGTGCTCGGCGGCCGGGCGATGCGCGTCTGCTACGAGCCCACCCAGGTGCGGGCGGCGTTCGAGGGCGCGCGGGGCCGCGTGCTCCTCGACCGCTTTCTCGAGCGGGCGCTCGAGCTGGACGTTGACGCGCTCTGCGACGGGCGCGAGACGTACGTCGCGGCCGTGATGCAGCACGTCGAGGAGGCGGGCGTGCACTCGGGGGACTCGGCCTGCGTCTTGCCGGCCCCTTCGCTGAGCGCCTCCGAGCGGGAGCGTGTCCGCGCCGTCGTCGCCGAGCTCGGAGCCGCGCTCGGCGTCGTCGGTCTGCTGAACGTCCAGCTCGCGATCGCCGACGGCGTGCTCTACGTGCTGGAGGTGAACCCACGCGCCTCGCGTACCGTCCCCTTTGCGAGCAAGGCGTGCGGGATCAATCTCGTCGCGGCGGCCTGCAGGCTCGCGGCGGGGGAGCCGCTCGCGGCGCTTCGCCTGCCGGCCGACGCCACCCCGGCCCAGGTGAGCGTCAAGGCCGCCGTGCTGCCGTTCGCCCGCTTCCCGGGAGCCGACCCGGTGCTCGGGCCCGAGATGCGGGCGACGGGGGAGGTGATGGCGACCGCCGCCGACTTCCCGACCGCATTCGCGAAGGCCGAGCGGGCAGCCGGCCGCGCCCTGCCGAGCGGCGGGACGGCCTTCATCTCGGTCTGCGACGCCCACAAGCAGGCGGTCGTACCGGTCGCGCAGGCGCTCGTCGGGCTTGGCTTCGAGCTCGTGGCGACCGCGGGTACGGCGCACGCGCTCGCGGCGGCCGGGCTCGCGGTCGAGTACGTCCGCAAGGTGACCGAGCCGGGGGAAGGGCCGAGCGTCGTCGACCTGATCAGGCGCGGCCGGGTGGCACTCGTCTTCAACACGCCGGAGGGCTCGGGTGCCCGGACGGACGGCTACCTGATCAGGGAGGCCGCACTCGTCGCGCGCGTCCCCTGCATCACGACGATCTCCGGCGCGGCCGCGGCGGTGGAGGCGATCGCCTACGCGCAGCCCGAGATCTCGGTGTCGCTCCAGGAGCGGATCGGTGCAGCGCGCGCGAGTTGAGGTCGTCGGCGCCGAGCCGGTCGGCCCCTACACGCTCCTGCGGGTCGCCCGGCGCGGGCTCGAGCCCGGCAGGCCGGGTCAGTTCTTCATGCTCGAGGCGCCGGGGCGACCGCTGCCGCGGCCGATGAGCCTCTGCCTCGCGCCACCGCGCGAGCTGGCCTTCCTGATCGATCCGGTCGGGCCCGGCACCAGGGCGCTCGCTTCGCTTACGGCGGGCGACGAGCTTCGCATCCTCGGCCCGCTCGGCAACGGCTACCGCCTCGGGCTCGAGCGGCCGCTCCTCGTCGGCGGCGGGATCGGCGTGGCGCCGCTGCCGTACCTGTCCGCGGCGCTCGGAGGGCCGCCCGCGCTCCTGGGCTTTCGCAGTGACTGGCACGCGGAGGCAGCCGCGCTCGTGCCGGCGGCCGAGATCGTCGTCGAGCCCCGGCTCGTGACGGAACCCCTCGCGGAGCTCGGGCCGTGCGGGTACAGCGTGCTCGCGTGTGGGCCGGAGCCGATGCTCGCAGCGATCGCCCGTCTGGCCCCCTCGGCGCAGCTTGCCTGGGAGGCCCCGATGGCCTGCGGCTACGGAGCCTGCTATGGCTGCGCGGTCGAGCTTCGCGGTGAGCTTAAGCGCCTCTGCGTCGAGGGACCCGTGCTCGCCGCCGAGGCGGTGGCCGCATGAGGATCCTGAACGCCTCCGGCTGCCTCGACGCGCAGACGGCGCCGTCGATCGCCCGCTCACTCGATGCCTTCGTGACGAAGACCGTGACGCCACTCCCCCGGGAGGGAAACGCGCCGCCCCGGATCGCCGAGGTGTCGCACGGAATGCTCAACTCGATCGGGCTCGCCAACCCGGGCCTCGACCGCTTCCTCTCCCACACGCTGCCGGGGCTCGGCAGGCTCGGCGTCCCGGTCTGGGTCTCGGTCGGCGGCTTTGCCGTCGGCGACTACGCCCTGCTCTGCGACCGTCTGGACGAGCACCCCGAGGTCGAGGCGATCGAGCTCAACGTCTCCTGCCCGAACGTCGAGGAGGTGCCGGCCGGCGTCGCCGAGATCGTCGCTGCCGCGAGAGGCGCAACGGGCAAGCCGCTCTACACGAAGCTCTCGCCGGCCTCGGCCGACGTGAGCGAGTTCGCGCGCGCCGCCCAGGCGGCTGGTACGGACGGTCTCTCGCTCGTGAACACGATCCTCGGCCTCGCCCTCGACGAGCGTACGCTCCGACCCGTGCTCTCTCGCCGCGCGGGTGGCCTCTCCGGCCCGGCCCTGAAGCCGATCGCGCTCGCGGCGGTCTACGCGTGCTACGAGGCGACCGGCCTGCCGATCGTCGGCATGGGCGGGATCTCGTCGGGTCGAGACGCCCTGGAGTTCCTCGCGGCAGGTGCGAGCAGCATCGCGCTCGGCACGATTCTCTTCAGCGACCCGGGCGCGCCGGGCCGGGTGCGGAGCGAGCTCTCGGCCCAGGCGGAGGCCGCCGGCGTTGGCGATCCGGACAACGCAACTGGCCTCGCGCACGGGCCGTCTCCCGCGCTCGTCCAGAATCGCCAGGTCTCACCCTCGTTGTCGGCTTAGAGAACAACCTGCAAATGGAGCTGTTTCTTGGCGGTTGACGGCCTCGTTCGACTTGTTAGTATGCGGCGTTCGTGCCAGCGCTCAAGACTCAGGCCCAGGCACCCCTCCGCTCGCTTGATCAGCGTATGGAGGCACTCAAGCGGGCGAATGACATCCGCGTCCGCCGAGCGCAGCTGAAAAAGGACCTGAAGACGGGGTCCGCCAACATCGACGAGATCCTGCGCAGCCCGCCGGAGTACGTCTCGACGGCGAAGGTGTTCGACATCCTGATGGCGGTGCCGAAGTTCGGCCGCGTCAAGGCTGCACGGTTTCTGAACCAGTGCCGGATCAGCCAGTCGAAGACCGTTGGAGGGCTGTCTGAGCGCCAGCGCACCGAGCTCATCGGGCTCTTCAACAGGTAAGCGCCCGCCGGTCTTCGTCATCACCGGCACGTCCGGCGAGGGAAAGAGCACCCTTGCCCGCTCGCTGCTCGAGCGCGTCCCGGAGCTGGAGCTCGCCGTCTCGGCGACGACGAGGGAGCGGCGGCCCGGCGAAAAGGACGGGCGGGAGTACTACTTCATCTCGGACGAGGAGTTCGAGCGCCGGCTGGCCCGGGACGACTTCCTCGAGTACGTGCGACTTCCCTGGGGCGAGGGCCGACGCTCGGGCACGCTTTGGTCGGAGCTCGAGCGGATCACCGCGGCGGGCAGGCCGGTGCTGCTCGAGCTCGAGACGAACGGCGCTCTTGCGGTCAGGGACCGGATCCCCGGAAGCGTCACGATCTTCGTCACCGCGCCGAGCGAGGCGGAGCTCGAGCGACGGCTGCGGGCGCGGGGGACGGAGAGCGAGGGCGAAATCGAGGAACGCCTGGAGAAGGCGCTACACCAGCGGCGGTTGGCGGGCGAGTTCGCCTACACGATCGTCAACGACGACCTCGAGCGGGCGATCGACGAGCTCGAGGGCATCGTCCGAAAGGAGCTCGCGGCCACAGGTAGCATGCCCGGGCGATGATCCATCCCCGCATCGACCAGCTGCTCGAGAACGTCGACTCGCGCTACGCGCTCGTGATCGTGGCCGCGAAGCGTGCCCGCCAGATCAACAACTACCACCACCAGCTGGGCGAGGGCACCTTCGACCAGTTCCTGCCCCCGCTGATCGAGTCGCGCTCGAAGAACTACCTGACGATGGCGCTCGAGGAGACGGCCGAGGGCAAGATCAAGTACTCCTACAAGAAGTAAGCGCGCCTCGCCCCGCGTTGCCGCGCGGGGCACAATGTGGCGATGGCGAGCGTGCTGCTCGGTGTGACCGGCGGGATCGCGGCCTACAAGGCCGCCGCGCTGGCGAGCCGGCTGGTGCAGCGCGGTGCGGTGCTCGACGTGGTGATGACCGAGGACGCGCAGCGG
>DASUWJ010000042.1:0-2566 GCA_036378475.1 Gaiellaceae bacterium | reverse complement strand
GCACGTCTTCTCGCTTCTGACCTACATTGGACGGAACGGTGAGCCGCTCGCGAACGTGACCGGCCGCAAGGTCCGGCAGGGGCCGCTTCGGTTCGGCACGAGCGCGGTCTTCGAGTCTCGCCGCGAGCCGGAGGTCGAAGAGCAGGGGCTGCAGCTCCTGCGCCACGTCGGCTACAAGGGCTTCGCGCACGTCGAGCTCGTGCGAGACCGGCGGGACGGCGCGCTCAAGCTCGTCGAGGTCAACACGCGGCTGCCGATCTGGGCGGGGATCGCCATGCGCCGTGAGTTCGACCTCGCGCGGATCGCCTACGACGATCTCTGCGGCGAGCCGGCGGCGCCGGCGCGCTCGCTCGACGGCGACACGGCCTGGATCTATCTGGCGAAGGATGTCTGGGTCTCGGCCCAGATGGCCCGCCGGCGCGAGCTCGGCCCGCGCGCGTTCCTCTCGCAGTACCTGCGCCGGCCCAAGGTGCGCGCGGTCTTCGCCGCGGACGACCCGCTGCCGGCGCTCGCGAGCATCGGCTACCTCCGCTCGCGGCTCTGATGCACCTCGCGCTCGTCGATCCCCTGAGCTACACGCCGCCCTACGACGACGGACTCGCGGCCGCTCTCGCCCGCCGCGGGCACGAGGTCACGCTGCTGGCGGGGCCCTTTCTGCACGGGGCCGTCCCCAAGCCCGTCGGCTACCGCCGGGAGGAGGTCTTCCTGCCGCTCAGCGGCCAGCTCTTTCGGCCGCTGCCGCGCTCGCGCCTGCGGCTGCTCCTGAAGGGCGTCGAGTACCTGCCGAGCGCGAGGCGCCTGCTCCGCCGCCTCGAGCAGCTTCGGCCCGACGCCGTTCACATCCAGTGGCTGCCGCGGCCGGAGCTCGATCGGCGCTGGGTGCGGCTGCTCGCCCGCCCGTCCGTTCTCACCGCCCACGACGTGGTGCCGCGGCGGCAGCGCGCTCGGGTGGTCTGGCCCGAACTCCTGCGCTCGTTCGACCGCATCGTTGTGCATTCCGAGCAGGGCGTGGCGGAACTCGTCGGCCTCGGGCTCGGGCGTGAGCGGCTGCGCCGAATTCCCCATCCGGTCTTCCCGGCACCGCGCGCGCTCCCGCCGCCGCGGGGAGAGACGCTGCTCTTCTTCGGGCTGATTCGCGACTACAAGGGGCTCGACGTGCTCGTGCGCGCCCTGGCCGAGATCCCCGAGGCGCGGCTCGTCGTCGCGGGCGATCCCGTCGACCCGATCGAGCCGGTGCGCTCGCTCGCCCGCGAGCTCGGGGTCGAGGGGCGGATCGAGTGGCAGCTCGGCTACCTGCCCGAGACCGAGGTGACGGAGCTGATGGAGCGCGCGGCCGTCGTCGTCCTGCCCTACCGGCGGCTGGACTCCTCGGGCGTCCTCGCCACGGCGATCGGATACCGTCGCCCGGTCGTGGTCTCGGATGTCGGCTCGCTCGGAGAGCAGGTGCGCGAATACGGCGCCGGCCAGGTCGTCCCCGCCGGCGACAGCGCGGCGCTGGCGCGGGCCTGTCGCAGCCTGCTCGCGAGTCCGGGCGAGCTCGAGCGCGCCGCGGCAGGCGCCGCGCGAGCGGCGGCGGCGCTGACCTGGGACGCGGCCGCCGAGCAACACGAGCGCCTGTATGAGGAACTGCGCGGGTGACGCGCGCGACGAAAATCGTGGCCGACCGGCTGCTCGCGGCGCTCGCGCTCGTCCTTTTGAGCCCCCTCCTGCTCGCGATCGCGGCCTGGATCTGGCTCGACGACGGCCGGCCCGCCCTGATCGCCCAGGAGCGAGCCGGCAAGGCCGGGCGCCCCTTCCGGATGTTCAAGTTCCGGACGATGGTCGCGGACGCGATCGAGGTCGGCAAGGGGCTCGGACTCGAGGATCCGTGGGGGCTGATTCCCGACGATCCGAGGGTCACGCGCAGCGGCCGGGTCCTGCGCCGAACGAGCCTCGACGAGCTGCCGCAGCTTCTGAACGTGCTCAGGGGCGAGATGAGCCTCGTCGGGCCGAGGCCAGACCTGGTCGAGCAGGTGGCCAACTACTCCGAGCGCGACCGCCGCCGGCTGGCCGTCTTGCCCGGCATAACCGGCTGGTCGCAGGTGCACGGCCGCGAGGAGATCGGCTGGCCGGAGCGCTTCGAGCAGGATGCCTGGTACGTCGAGCACTGGTCGCTTCTGCTCGACGCGAGAATCGTGCTGGCGACCCTTACACAGGTCTTTCGCTCCGAGGAGGCGCCGGTCGAGGACACGCTGAACATCGAGCGGTCGCGGGCCCGCGAGGGCGGCTAGTTTGGAGGTCTCGCCGGGGGACTGGAACGCGCTCCTCGCGCGGCTCGGTCTCGGCGACGTCTACCTGAGCCGGGAGTACGTGGAGAGCGCCTGCCTGCTCGAGCCCGGCGAACCGACGTTCCTCTGCGCCGAGGAGACCGTCTTTCCGTGCATCCTGCGCGAGTTTCGCGGCCGGGTCGATGTGACGACCCCCTACGGCTACGGCGGGCCCGTCGCCGGCGGCGGTGGGCCCGAGCGGTTCTACTCGGCCTACGAGGACTGGTGTCGCGGGCGCAGCGTCGTCTCCACCTTCGTCC
>DASUWJ010000041.1:0-10617 GCA_036378475.1 Gaiellaceae bacterium | reverse complement strand
GCAGGTGGTCGGCGGCCCGACCTTCTGGGCGGTCGAGCAGGCCGCCGAGGTCCTGTCCGTCTACCGAGACTTCATGCCGGCGGCGCCCCGTGAGCTGAACGGGTTCTACGCCTTCCACATCGTTCCGCCCGCTGAGCCCTTCCCCGAGGAGCTCCACCTGCGCAATGTCTGCGGCATCGTCTGGTGCTTCGTCGGCTCCGAGCAGGCCGCCGCGGCGACGATGGCTCCGCTGCTCGATTCGACGCCGGAGCCCCTCATGCACGGAGTCGGGCCGATGCCGCACCAGACGCTGCAGTCGGCCTTCGACGGCCTCTACCCACCCGGCGACCAGTGGTACTGGCGGGCCGACTTCGTCGACGAGATCCCCGACGCGGCCGTCCACGCCCACGCGCGCTACGGAGCGGCGCTGCCGAGCATGAAATCGACGATGCACATGTATCCGATCGACGGCGCCGCCCACGACGTCGGCCCCACGGACACCGCCTGGAGCTACCGCGATGCCCGCTGGGGCTCGGTCTTCGCCGGGGTCGATCCCGAGCCGGCGAATCTCGAGGCGATCCGCACGTGGACCATCGAGTACTTCGAGGCGCTGCATCCCTACTCCGCCGGGGGCGCCTACGTGAACATGATGATGGACGAGGGCCAGGACCGGGTGCGGGCGAGCTACCGCGACAACTATGCACGGCTCGCGCGCGTCAAGGCCGAGTACGACCCGGACAACTTCTTCCACGTAAACCAGAACATCCATCCGGCTGCGTAGCGCTACGATTCGGCGGTGACGCGCTACCTCGTGATTCGGAGGTTCGAGGTCGGCACCGAGCAGATGCCGGCGGTCGGGCTCCGCTCCCGGGAGCTGGCCGAGGAGAGCTTCCCGGACATCACTTGGGAGCACAGCCACGTCGTCGTCGACGATGAGGGGACCGTCCGGACGTTCTGCGTCTACGACGCCCCGAGCGAGGAGATCGTCCGCGCGCACTCGCGCATGCTCGGCAAGCACACGATCGACGAGCTGCACGAGATCGCCGGCGACGTCACGCCGGCGGACTTCCCGAGCTAGGCCTACCCGCCGCTCCCGCCGCGCCGCCCGAGGAGCGTCGCGTCGGTCAGGTGCAGGTAGGTCTGCTGGGCGACGGCGAGCTTGCGGCGTAGGAGCCGCGTCCGCTCCAGATCCTCTGCCGGCGTCAGCTCGAGTGCCTCGCGATAGAGGGTGACGGCCAGGTCCTTGGCCCAGCCGCGCTCGGCTTCGGCCGCGGCCGCGATGAAGAAGTCGACCGCCCGCTCGTGATTCCCCGCCGCGCGCCAGTGGCGGGCGAGCGCCGCAGTCGCCTCGCCGATCTCAGGGGTGGATTCCTCGACGAAGCGTGCGACCTCTGCATGCCGTTGCTGGCGCTCCCGGCGCGGCAGCAGCTCGTAGGCGACCTCGCGGATCAGGACGTGCTTGAACGTGTACTCCTCGTCGCCCTCGATCGAGGACGAGGGCTCGCGGCGGATCAGGTCGCGCCGTTCGAGGGCTGCGAGCGTCGGTTGCAGCTCGGCCGGATCGTCGCCGAGGCGCTCGAGCACGCCGCGCCAGAAGCTCTTCCCGACCACGGCAGCGTCGAGCAGGAGCGAGCGCTCCTGCGCGGGCAGCGCGTCGAGGCGTGCGGCGACCAGCCCCCTGATCGTCGAGGGAAGCGACGTCTCGCCCTCGACCGAGCGCTCGCTCATCACGGCGGCGAGCTGCTCGATGAAGAGCGGGTTCCCCTCCGCCGCCTCGGCGATCTCCTGCGCGCGTTTCTCGCGGCCGTTCTCGGACGCGCTCGCGAGCAGGATTCCGGCGAGCTCGCGCGCCTCCTCGCCGACGAGCGGTTCGAGCGGGAGCGCCGTGTAGGCAAGCAGGCCGCCGCCCCAGGGGCGCGTATCGAGGAGCTCCGGACGGGCCAACGTCAGCAACAGGAGCGGCAGGTCCTGCAGTCGCGCGGCGAGCTGCTCGATCAGATCGAGCAGGCTCGGATCCGCCCAGTGGATGTCCTCGAAGATCAGGAGGGTCGGCTGGTCGCGGGAGACGGCCTGGATGAAGCAGCGCGCCGAGAAGAAGAGGCTCTCGCGGTCGGCCGCGGAAGCTCCCTGATCGAGTCCGAGCAGGATCGACAGATGCTCGACGACCTGGGCCGCCTCTCCCTCGCCGAGCAGCCCGGAGACGGTCTCGCGCAGCTTCGTCGCCGCGACCTCGATGCCGTCGCTGTCGTAGATGCTCGCGAGGCTCTTCAGCTGTGTCGCGAAGGCGCCGTAGGCGCTGTGCTCGCGGTAGGGGAGTGAGCGGCCGCGAACCGCCGTGCCGCCGCTTTCCTCGACGCGGCGGATGAACTCGAAGGCCAGTCTCGTCTTGCCGAGCCCGGGCGAGCCGAGGATCGTCACCAGGTGCGGCCGGCGCTCGAGCGTCGAGCGCTCCCAGAGATCGGCGAGCAGTCCGAGCTCCCGGTGGCGACCTACGAGCGGGACCTGTGAGAGCGTCCGCTCACCGGACAGGTTTTCCGGCCCGAGTGCCTGCCAGGCCTCGATCGGCTCGGCCTTCCCCTTCGCGACGACGGGCGCGAGCTCTTCGTAGCGAATCGCGCCCTTCGTCGAGCGGTAGGTCTCCTCGCCGACGACGATCGTGCCGACGGCAGCGGTCTGCTGCAGGCGGGCGGCCGTGTTGATCACATCGCCTGCGATCATCGCCTCGCCCACGCCGGGTCTCGCGTCCAGGGCGACGACCGCGTCGCCCGTGTTGACCGCGACCCGGATCTGCAGGTCGAGCTCCGGGTGGATCGTGTTCAGCTGGGCGACCGCGTCCCGAACGGCGAGCGCTGCCCGCACCGCTCGCTCGGGGTCGTCCCCGTGCGCCGTCGGCGCCCCGAAGACGGCCATCACCGCGTCGCCGATGAACTTCTCGACGACCCCGCCGAACGACTCGAGCTCACTTCTGACCGTCTCGTAGTAGGGGCTCAGGATCGCGCGAACGTCTTCGGGGTCGAGCTGCTCCGAGCGCGCCGTGAAGCCGACGAGGTCGACGAAGACGACGCTCACCACGCGTCGCTCCTCCCGCAGCGGCGCCTGCACGTCGGCGAGCGGAGCCGCACAGGCGAGGCAGAAGCGGGCGATCTCGGGGTTTTCCTGGCCGCAGGCCGGGCACACGGGCATGCACCAAGGGTACGGCGTCGAGGGCTCGGGAGGAACCCCGCCGTCACCTAGACTCGTCCGACACCGATGGACCGATCGGAGCTCGAGGCAAAGCAGGCGCCGCTCAAGGCGATCTATCGCGACGAGCCGGAGGCCGCGCTCGTGACACTGCGGGCAGAGGGCACGCTTGGCGAGGAGGAGATCGCCTGCAGCGTCGCAACCGGCCGCGCCCTGATCGAAGCCGGCCTCCATCCCGCGACGGGCGGTAGCGGCGCCCTCGCCTGCTCGGGCGACATGCTCCTGCAGGCGCTCGTCGCCTGCTCGGGGGTCACGCTCCGCGCCGTCGCGACGGCGCTCGGGCTCGAGGTTCGTGGAGCGGTGCGAGCTGAGGGCGAGCTGGACTTCCGCGGCACGCTCGGGGTCGCGAAGGACGAGGGCGTGCCGGTGGGCTTCCGGTCGATCCGGCTTTGGTTCGAGCTCGAGCACGGGGCGAGCGAGACCGAGCTGGTGACCCTGCTTCGCCTGACCGAGCGCTACTGCGTCGTCTACCAGACGCTTGCGGCGGGCGTCCCCGTCGAGATCGCGCTCGCCTGAGCCTCGTCTCCGCCCGAAAAGGGGCGCGCCTGCAGTGAGCGCGGCTTCGCGACTGCCTAGAGCTGGACGAGGCCGAAGTGCTGCAGGGCGGTACCGAGCGATTGGTCGGGCACGAACTCGAGCGAGTGGGCCCAGTAGCCGCTGATCTCCGCGACGTCTGCGCCGGGATTCTCCGCCATGATCAGCCGGTAGAGCTTGCCGCTTTGGCTGTCGGCCTGATTCGGCACCACGCCGTCGACCGCGCTCCAGTAGATCCGCAGCGGAAACGGCAGGCTGGCGAGCGCGTCGATGTAGCCCATCGGACTCCGCCAGTCCCAGGCGCGCTGTCCCCGGCCGAGCTTTCGGAGCAGCTGTCCGATCGTCCACACCGATCTCGTCTTGCGGTTCCAGTACCTCGCCGCCTCGTTCCAGTCGGCCCGGTTGACCGGCCGGGTGCCGACCTCCTCGATCATGATGCTCGCGACGTCAGGCCTTACGTGGGTCAGGTAGCCGCACTGGGCCGTCAGGTCGCAGGTGGCGTCGAACGCAGCCGCGCCGGCCAGGCGGCCGAAGCCGCCGGAGAGCCCATTCGGGTACAGCGCCGCGAGCAGGAGCGTCTCCTGGCCGCCCATGCTGCTACCGAGGACGTACACCCGCTCGGGGTCGATGTTGAGCCCGCTGATCGTGTCCCTCGCGATCTTCGGCATCCGCGCGAGGTCGTCGATGTGGTAGCCGTAGCCGTAGGTGAACAGGGTCGGATCGGGCGGGGTGTCGAAGGGGTCCGAGGCGGCGCTGTGGGCGCGGGAGAGCCCGTCCGGGGAGATCAGCGCGAACGGCCCGCGGGCCGGCAGGTCCCGCCAGTAGTGGTAGGCGTTGTTCCAGGCGAAGTTGTTGCGCCCGTGCGGTGAGATCACGAGTGGCAGCGGTGGGTCATTCGGCTGCCAGCTGGAGGGGAGCACGATCACCGCCTTGCAGGGCGTGCGACCGTCCCAGGCGAGGTAGTGCACGATCCAGGCGGTCGTGTTCGGCCAGTCCCACTGCGGCTCGCCGGCGCTCGTGACGGCCAGCATGTCGAGCGGAAACGAGGCGGCCACGCCGTCGACCTCGGCCGGCGCGCTCGTGCTGTTCGACCAGAGCACCTGGATGGGGACGGTTCCCTGGCCGTTTGCGAGCGGCACCTCTTTCATTACCTGCGAGAGATCGCCTCCGCTCGCGAGCAGCGGCAGGTCGCCGATCTCGGCTCCCGAGGAAGACGCCCAGCCCAGGTAGTGCTCGCCCTCCGCCGGGGTCGGCGCCGCGAGCGCGTCGGCGACGTCGGGGTCGGTGCGGACCTCCTGCAGCTCGTGGTACAGCGTGGCGACGACGTTCTTCCAAGGCTCGGGGAAGGCGACGATGCCGCTCGTGCCCGCGGCCGTCACCTGCGAGTAGACCGCGACCGTGTAGTAGAGCGTCGCCGCCGTTCCCGCCGGCGCCGACACGTGGACGGAGCCGTGATAGCCCGCGAGTCCGTGGGCCGAGTCCGGGTGCTGGCCGCCGTCGCTTGCCCGCCCGTCGACGAGCTCGCCGCCCGGCGGCAGCAGGAAGTCGAACGCGGTCGAGGCGGGGTCGTAGCTGGCGAGCGCCCCCTGGGCGAAGAGCCGGCTGAGCCAGGCTTCGATCGTGTCCTTGTAGACGACGTCGGGTACCAGCTCCTGGAGAATCTGGGAGCCGCCCGTTCGGGCCGAGATCGGGCCCGCGAAGTACTCGAGCAATACCCGGTCGAGGACCGGGTCGGTCATGGCCTCCAGAAGCGCCCAGTTGATCCGCGCGACATCGTCGTGGTCCCAGCGGTTCTCGCCGCCCACGAAGAGGTTGACGAAGACGAGGTCGGCGATCGTCCGACCGCCGAAGTAGCGGAGAACCAGGTCGGCGGCGGGGGCAGACTGCGCCCGATAGGAGGTTGCCGCGGCTGAATCCGGCGCGACGTGCACGTTCATGTAGGGCGATGGGGCCGGCCGCCGGCCGAGGAGCGCCAGCAGGTGTACAAGGGAGGAGGGCTCTGCCATCCGTCAGCCGATCTGCTTCAGCGCGAGCGTCTCGTCGGCCGGGGCGGGGGGCAGGACCGTGAACGGATGCGGCGAGCTCTTCACCCCGAGGGCGCTGACGAGCGTCAGGGCCGCGCCGCCCTCGGCCGCCTGCATCGGGACGACGGCCTCGATTTCCGTGTCGTAGTCGCCGACGGTGACCGAACGGACGGTCGCCGCGAGCTTGCCGACCAGGACGGCGACGTTCTGGTTCTCCGGGCTGGCGAGGTTCACACCCCGGATCGAGACCGTCTCGCCCGGAGAGGCGGCCTCCGGGACGACCGCCCGGACGCTCGGCGGTGAGTCCTGCTCCAGACCTTTCTTGGCGACGTAGCTCGCCCCGGAGACGCCGCTCAGGCCGACGAGCGAGTCGGGAAGCAGCGGCAGGCCGGTCGCGTGCCCGAGAAAGCGCGTGAAGAAGTAGGCGAGCAGGATCAGGTTGAAGCCGAAGTACTGGAAGTCGAGCAGGTCGGGCTGTCCGCTGTCGTCGCTGACGAGCTGCCCGATCCCGGCGAGCGGGTTCGTCTCGGGCGCCTGCTCGGGCTTGCTGACGATCCGCCCCGTCTCGACCTTTTGCTGGGTCAGGCCCTTGGCGATCACGGCCGCGGCCGCGGGGACCCCGAGGAGGACGAGGTACTGCGAGTGGAAGACCAGCCTCTCGAGCCCGGCGCCCTCTGTGTGCAGCAGGATCGTCAGGAAGGCGAACCAGATCGAATACGTCCAGAGGAGCATGCTCGTCTTCGAGGTCGACCAGCGTCCGTCACGGCCGTTGACGAGGCCGAGCAGGAGGCTTGCCCCCCGCCGGCCGAAGACGTACTTGGCGAGGAGAGCGAGGAGGGACGGCAGGAGGACGATCACGAGCGCCCAGAACTCGGCCCAGTGCCAGCTCGGCGTCTGCCAGAACCAGACGTGCGCGCTCGCGATCAAGATCCGGCCCTCGGCCGAGATCGCGGGACGAGGCGCGGGGCGCTCGTCGGATGCTCGTTTTTGACGCCGGGGCCCGGCTTGGCCCCTGAGCGTCCCTGCGGCGGCTGGCGCTCGTCCATCCTGCGCCTTTCTGACGGTCGGCTCTAACTATCTCGCAGCCGGCCCCATTCGTCTACCGGCCAGGCGGGGGATTCTCAGTCGACGGAGAACCCCCCGCTGTCCCTGGGCGCCAGGCTCTCACCGCCGGGATGAGCCAAGCCGAGCCGCCAGGCCGAGTCTTGCCGGCGGCCAGCGAAAGCCGGCTCGATGGCTTCCGCGCCCGGAACGAGGCCGGAGCGTCAGCGTCTTCAGGCGGCGCGCTCGAGCCGAACTGGCGGCACCAGTTCCTCGACCGAGGCTTCCTCCACCCGACGCTCGGCGGCGAGGAGGTGGCCGAAGCCGCAGACGGCAGCGAGGCCGGCGACGACGAGGAGAGCAAGGATCAGGTTGAGTGCGACAGGCATGGTGGTCTCCTTTGCTTGGGGATCTTGGAGCGTCGAACCCCACGAAACCAGGCCCGCCTGAGAGGGCGCTAAGAGGAGTCTGAAAAGCGTCTAGGAATTGCTCTCGCTCTCAGCCCGCCAGTGCGCGGGCGATTCCCTGGCGCAGCTCCTCGCTCGTCACCTCGCCGGCGGTGCGGCCGACCACATGACCCGTGGCGTTCAGGTAGTAGGTCTCGGGCAGACCGATCAGACCGTAGCTCTGCGCGGTGCCGTCACCGCCGTGGACCGAGACGTAGCTGACGCGGTGGTGCCCGAGGAAGCCCCGTGCATCACCGGTGAAGTCGTTCAGGTCGACCCCGAGGAAGACCGCCCGGCCGCGCAGCCGGTTCGCGGCGGCGATCAGAAGCGGAATCTCGTGCTTGCAGGGTTGGCACCACGATGCCCAGAAATTGAGGACCGTGGGCCGCCCCTTGAGCTCGCGGATCGACAGGCGACGCCGCGCCGCGAGCGGCCTCAGCGCCTTCGGCCAGCTCGAGTCGTTTCGCCAGATCACCCCCAGTTCGAGCGGCGGCGCGAGCGGCCGCCCGCGCAGGACCGTCGTCGAGAGTTGCGGGCCTGGGTTCTCGGCGACGAGGCGGTAGACGAGGAGCGCGAAGAGCAGGGCAACGAGCACCACGGCCCCGGCCCTGAAAGCGACCGGCACGCGGGGCCCAGAAGCGCTGGGGCGCGCGGGGCTCATCCGCTCTCAGCCGCCGCTCAGTCGCCGCTCAGTCGCTCGGTCGCGAGCGCTGGCGCCTCGCTCGAGCTGCGCCGCTCGAAGCTCGGCAGGTGCAGCTCGATCACCGTTCCGGCCGAACCCGCAGCGGCGCGTGCGGTGCCGCCGTGTGCCTTGACGATCGCGGCCACGATCGCGAGCCCGAGGCCCGCCCCGCCGCTCAACCGCGTCCGGGCCGGATCGGCCCGGGCGAAGCGCTCGAAGATGCGGGCGGAGGTTTCTGGCGGGATTCCGGTTCCCTGATCGGAGACCTCGATCACGACACCGTCGGCTTCGGCTCGGGCTGCGAGCTCGATCGACTGGTTCGGCTCGGTGTACTTGACGGCGTTTTCGAGCACCGCGTCGAGGGCGGTGCGCAGGCCTTCGGGATCGGCACTCAAGGTCCCCGGAACGACGGGACCGAGCCGCCAGACGCGCGCTGCCACCTCGGACCAGCGGCAGAGCACGTCCTCCAGGAACGGCTCCAGGTCGATCGCTCGCTTGACGACGAAATCAGGCAGATCCGCCTTCGCGAGCAAGAGCAGGCGCTCGACGATCCGGTCCATGCGGCCGAGCTCGTCGAGGGCGACCTCGAGCTCGTGGCGCGCCCCCCCGTTCATGCCGAGCGCGAGCTCGAGGTGCCCGCGGGCGATCGTCACCGGTGTCCGCAGCTCGTGCGAGGCGTCGTGCAGGAAGCTGTCGTGGCGTTGCAGCAACCGCTCGTTCTCGGCGGCACGGCGCTCGGCGGTCGCGAGGGCCTCCTGTCGGCGGCGGGCATGCCAGACCATCGCCACGAACATCGCCGACATCAGCGGTACCTCGAACAGCTCTCCCCAGAGCTGGATGCCGGCGAACGCATCGATCAGGATCAAGCTGCCGGTCCCCGCCGCCACCGCCGCCAGGACGGCCGCGGTCGTGCGCAGGCTCCAGACGCGGAAGCCGTAGGTGAGCGTCAGGCTGATCCAGACGAAGTGGAAGGGGATCGTCTCCCAGCTCGGCCAGAGCCCCATCGCGACCAGGTTCGCCGCGGCGAACAGGCCCCACGCGAGCTCGACGTACTTACGCCGCAGTGAGTCGATAGCCGGCAAGTCTGACGGTCTCGATCGGTGCCTTGGGGCCGAGTTTTCGCCGCAGGCGCCTGATCGAGACGTCGACGACGTTCGAGCCCGGCTCGAAGTGGTAGCCCCAGACCTCAGCGAGCAGGCGCTGCCGGCTGATCACCTCGCCGGCGTGCTCGGCCAGGTGGTGCAGGAGCCGGAACTCGCGATCCGACAGCTCGGCCACGGCCCCGCTCACGACGGCCTGGCGACGGGCGAGGTCAAGCGTCATGTTTCCGACCCGGAGGACGTGCTCTTCGGCCACGCCGCCGTTTGGCCGGCGCATGTGCACCCGCACGCGGGCGATCAGCTCGTCCAGCGAGAAGGGCTTGGCGAGGTAGTCACGGGCGCCGAGCGCGAATCCCCGCAGCTTCGTCTGCAGGTCGCCTCGCGCCGAGAGGATCAGTACGGGCAGCTCGGGCCTGCGCTCCTGCAGCTCGCGCAGAACGCTCAAGCCGTCGAGCCCCGGCAGGAGCAGATCGAGGATCACCAGGTCGTAGTGCGCGGCAAGCGCGGCGCGCAGGCCGCCGCCGCCGTCGCTCCTGGCCTCGACGACGAACCCCTCGGCGGCGAGACCCCGGGTGACGAACGCTCGGATCCGGGGCTCGTCCTCGATGATCAGGATCCGCATCCCTGCAGGCGACGATAACGAGGGGAAACATGACCTGCAAATGACGTCTGAATGACAGTCTGGTCATCTGGGGCCGCCGCTCGTTCGCAGTCCGGTATACCCGCCCCGCCAATGAGCAGAGCGGCCAGGCTCTCTGCGGTGCTTGCCGGCCTCGCGGCGGGTGCTGCGCTGATCGCGTACTACGTCGTCGGCTACCTGATGATCACCCCGCCCGTCGTGGCGGCGACGGGCAGCTCTGCCGGGGCCAGCATGACGCTGCAGACGGTCGCCACGATCGGGTTCGGTCCCCATCCCGACTGGGTCTCCTACCTCGTCAAGAACCCGCAGGGCAAGTGGGTGCACAGCACCAATCTCCGCGTGCCCGCCCACTCCCTCGTCCACGTGACGATCTACCAGTACGACACGTCGACCGGCCTCCGAAATCCGTTCTGGGGCGAGCCCCAGGGCACGGTCGGCGACCCGACGCTGAACGGGAAGCCGTTCAAGGAGCTCAACCCTGATCTCGCCTCGCATACCTTCGCGATCCCGGAGCTCGGGGTGAGTGTGCCGCTCGAGGGCATCTCCGCCACCGCGAAGAACGCCTGCAGCGTGGCGCCCTGCACGCTCAAGGAGACCCACAACACGATCGTCTTCAGCTTCAGGACGGGGAAGAAGGGCCTGTACCGGTGGCAGTGCATGGTTCCCTGCGCCGCCGGCTTCATCTTCGGTTTCGGCGGGCCGATGCAGAGCCTCGGCTACATGGACGGCCTCTTGCACGTCGTCTGATGGAGGTCGCGGGCGAGCGGATCCCGCGGCACGGGCTCCGGATCCTCGGCATCTGGGCCGTCGCCTGTGCGATCGCGATTCCGATCGTCCCGCTCGGGCGGCCCGCGGCCGAGGCGCTTCGCCGCTACCTGGCTCGCGGCCGCCCCCAGCTCGACCGCCGGCGCAGGCCGGAGCTGTTCCTGAA
>DASUWJ010000040.1:0-50598 GCA_036378475.1 Gaiellaceae bacterium | reverse complement strand
CGCTCGAGCAGGCCGTGCTCGTAGATCTCGCGGTAGACGCCGCAGCGCTCGAGCAGCTCGTCGTGGGTGCCTCGGTCGGCGATCCGGCCCGCGTCGATCACGACGATCTCGTCGGCGAGCGAGATCGTCGAGAGCCGGTGGGCGATGATCAGCGTCGTCCGTCCGGCCATCGCCTGGCGCAGGCCGAGCCGGATCCGGGCCTCGGTGCTCGCATCGACGGAGGCGGTCGCATCGTCCAGGATCAGTATCCGCGGGTCGACGGCGAGCGCGCGGGCGATCGCGAGCCGCTGGCGCTGGCCGCCCGAGAGCGTGACCCCGCGCTCGCCGATCACGGTCTCATAGCCCTCCGGCAGCTCGGAGATGAACTCGTGCGCCTGCGCGAGCCGGGCGACGTGCTCGACCTCTGCCGGGCTGAGCCCGGGCGCGCCGAAGGTGATGTTCTCGCGCACGCTCGCCGAGAACAGGAACGTGTCCTGCGAGATGACACCGATCGCGCCGCGAAGCGAGCGGAGCGTCACGTCGCGCACATCCGCACCGTCGATCGTCACGCGGCCGCTCGTCACGTCGTAGAAGCGCGGGACGAGCGAGGTGAGCGTCGTCTTGCCCGAGCCCGTGTGCCCGATCAGGGCGATCGTCTTTCCCGGTGCGATCTCGAGCTCGATGTGCTCGAGCACCGGCCGGCCCGTCAGGTACTCGAAGCCGACGTCCTCGAAGCGGATCTGGCCGCCGCCCGCGGGCAGCTCGCGCGCGCCCGGCCGGTCGCGGACCTCCTCCGGTTCGTCGATCACCTGGAAGATCCGCTCGCCGGAGGCCGTCGCCCGCTGGGCCTGACCGATCCACATCCCGAGCGAGCGGAGCGGCACGACGAGCATGCCGAGGTAGAGGTTGAAGGCGACGAAGCCGCCGACCGAGAGCGCGTGGCTCGTCACCATGCGGACGCCGACGAGCAGCACCGCCGCCTGGGCGACGAGCGGCACCCACGAGATCAGCGGTACGTAGAGCGCGCGCTGGCGGTTCGCCCTGATCGTCTGCTGGAAGAGGTTCTCCGTGCGCGCACGGAACTTCTGCTCCTCCTGCGGTTCCTGCGCGAAGGACTTGACGACGTGGATGCCGACGATGTTCTCCTCGGCGACCGTCGCCACGTCCGCGAGCTTCTGCTGGACGTCGCGGAGCGTCGGGTGCGAGACGTGGCTGTAGCGGTAGGCGAGGACGACGAGCACCGGCGTGATCGCGAGCGCGACCAGGGCGAGCTGCCACTGGAAGACGAGCAGGACGCCGGTCACGAAGACGACGGTCAGGATGTTCTGGAAGAAGAAGATCAGGCCGTAGCCGAGGAAGAAGCGGACGCCCTGGAGGTCGACCGTGGCGCGCGACATCAGCTGGCCGGTCTGATGGCGGTCGTAGAAGCCAAAGGAGAGGCGGACGAGCCGCGCGTAGAGGCCCTGCCGCAGGTCCATCTCGACCGCGAGCGCCTGGCGGCCGGAGATCATCCGCCGTCCGAACATGAATGCCGCGCGCAGCGCTCCCAGTCCGACGATCAGCCAGATGAAGAACCAGAGCCTGCCCGACTCGTGGGGCCGAAGCGCATCGTCGATCACGCGCTTCGTCACCCAGACGAGCGCGATCTGGGCCGCCTGGTAGCCGACGGCGAGCGCCGTCGAGAGCACGAGCGACCCCTTGTGCGGACGTAGGAAACCGAGCAGGCGAAAGAACGTGCGTCGATAGGCGGGGCTCTCGGCCACGCCCTGGAATCTAGCCGCCGCGCCCGGCGTCATCTCCGGCTCGAAGGCGCGTCAGCTCCTGCCTGATCAGGCCCGCTGCTTGGGCGACGAGCACGCGGTTCGCGGGTGCGTTCAGCCAGCCGCTTGCGCCCGAGGGGTGGGGCAGCGGAATCGCGGCCGCGCCCTCGCGCTCGAAGCGGCGCCCGACGCACTCGCTCACGCTCCTCGCACCGAGCAGGTGGCGGAGCGCCAGGCCGCCGACCGGGACGATCAGCCGCGGCCGGAGCAGGCGGAGCTCCCAGTCGCGCCAGAAGCCGCAGAGCGCCTGCTCTCGCGGCGTCGGCGTCCGGTCGCCACGGCCGGAGGCGGCCTTGCCCGGGTAGCAGCGCGTGACGGAGGCGCAGTAGAAGCTCGCGTAGAAGTCGTCCTCGTCGAGCTCGAGCCAGCGGCGTAGTGTCCGGCCGGCCCGGCCGCGCCAGGGGCGGCGCTCCTCGCCCTCGAGGCTGCCGGGAGCCTGGCCGAAGAGGTAGGCCGGCTGGCCCGCGTAGGGCTGGACGACCGGCAGCGACTCGAGCGGATAGCCGGCCTCGACGCAGGCGCGGCAGACCCGGTTGTCGCGCTGGAGCGAGCGGAGCGAGCGGTAGCTCGAGCGCCGGCGGCTCATTCCCGGACGCCGCGGCAGTCCGCGGCTCGGTGCCCGCCGGCCTGCGGCTCGTTCACGCCGAGACGACGACGAACCACTGCCCGGCGAAGACGACGCGACCGCCGCCGAGCTCCGCCGCCAGCTGCTCCGGCTCGAAGTAGCGCTTGTAGATCTGCCAGCTCGTCCCGTCTCGAAGCGGCCGCTCCTGCCATTCCTCCCGGCCGACCCCCGCGCGCCAGGCCGAGTCGAGGGCGACGAGCTCCGGGGCGACCCGGCCGGCCTCGCCGAGGAAGCGGCGGCGCTCCTCGGCGTCCAGGTGGCCGTAGAAATGGCCGCTGAAGACGCGCTCGAAGGCGCCCTGCTCGAACGGCAGCTCGAACGCGTCCGAGACAACGTACTCGGCGGCCGCCTGGCGCTCGCGCGCGACCTCGAGCATCCGCTCGCTCTGGTCGAGCGCGACGACCTCGCCGGGCAGGAAACGGGTGAAGTAGCCCGTCCCGCAGGCGACGTCCAAGGTCCGGGCCGGGGGCAGGCCCGCGAGGGCCTGCCGGAGCGCCGCCAGCTCCTCGGCCCAGCCCGGCCGGATGCGGTCGGCGTAGAGGCCCGTCCCGTCGATCCAGTCGTCGTACTCACGCGCGCGGGCGTCGTAGTAGGCCTTCACCGGCTCGTAGAGTAGTGCGGGTGCTGCCGCTCGAATCGGTGCCGAACTTCTCGGAGGGACGCGACCGCGAGACGCTCGAGGCGATCGGTGCGGCCCTCTCCCGCCGGGGGCGCCTGCTCGACCTGCACGCCGATCCGGATCACCACCGCTCGGTCTTCACGCTCGTCGGCTCGGAGGAGGAGCTCGCAGACTCCCTCGTCGCCGGCGTCTCGGCCGCGCGCGAGCGAATCGACCTGCGAGTCCACGAGGGCGCGCATCCGCGGATCGGAGCCGCCGACGTCGTTCCGCTCGTTCCGATCGCCCCGGGCGACCTGGAGCGGGCACGGTCGGCGGCGCTCCTCGTGGCGGAGCGGATCGGTAGCGAGCTCGAGCTGCCGGTCTTCCTCTACGGCGAGCTCGCCCCCGGGCGCGGTCCGGCCTTCTTCCGGCGCGGCGGGCCCCGCGAGCTCCAGCGTCGGATCGACGCCGGCGAGCTGAAACCCGCCTACGGCCCAGCCCGGCTCGACGAGCGGGCCGGCGGCGTGCTCGTCGGCGCGCGCAGGCCGCTCGTCGCCTTCAACGTCGATCTGCGCGGCGAGCTCGAGACGGCGCGGGAGCTCGCCTCGCTCGTCCGCGAGCGGGACGGCGGCTTTCCCGGAGTCCGGGCGCTCGGCCTCGAGCTGCCCGCAGCCGGCCGGGTCCAGGTGAGCATGAACGTTGAGGACTGGGAGGCCGCGTCGCTACACGAGCTCGTCGAGACGATCGAGCGCGAGGCGAGAGCGCGCGGCGCGGACGTGCTCGGCTCGGAGCTCGTCGGCCTGATGCCGGGCGGCGCCGCCGCCGCCGCCGCGGGCACCGCGCTTCGGCTCGAGGGGTTCGATGCCTCGCGGGTGCTCGAGCTGCGGCTGCTGGAGGAGGCGGCGGGAGGCCGAGGCTCCGGCGCGGGCCCGGGTTGAGCAGGCATCGGGCCCGCGCTTCCGGCCCGGCTCCCGGGCAGGGCTAGACTGGGCGCGAAATGGCCCTGCAAACGGCCGTCGAGCTGACCGGGGAGGACCTCTCGATCGACGCTGTCTGGGCGGTCGCGCTCGAGCGGCGGCCCGCCTCGCTCGCCGGCTCGGCGCGCGAGAAGATCGTCCGTGCCCGCGAGCTCGTCGAGCGCGCGGCACACGGCCCGAACGAGCACACCTACGGGATCAACACCGGTTTCGGGCGCTTCGTCTCCCGCGAGATCCCGGCCGAGCTGACCGGAGAGCTGCAGCTCCGCCTGCTGCGCAGTCACGCCTGCGGCGTCGGCGAGCCGTATCCAGACGAGGTCGTGCGGGCGGCGATGCTCCTGCGCGCGAATGCGCTTGCAAAGGGGTATTCCGGGGCCAGGCCGGAGACGGTGGAGCTCCTGGTCGAGTGCCTGAACCGGGGTGTACTGCCGTACGTTCCGAGCCGCGGCTCGGTCGGCGCGAGCGGCGACCTGGCGCCGCTCGCCCACCTGGCGCTGCCGCTCGTCGGCGAGGGCGAGGCCTGGCTCGACGGCCGCCGCGTGGGCGGCCGGGAAGCCCTCGCGGCCGCCGGTCTCAAGCCCGTCTCGCTGCAGGCGAAGGAAGGTCTCTCGCTCGTCAACGGGACCCAGTTCATGGCCGCCTTCGGCGCGCTCGGGGTGGCGCGCGCCCGGCGCCTGGCCAAGACGGCCGATATCGCCTGCGCGCTCTCGCTCGAGGCCCTGCAGGGGTCACGGACGAGCTTCCTGCCGCAGATCCACGAGGCCCGGCCGCTGCCCGGCCAGCTCGACTCGGCGGCGAACGTGATCGCCCTGCTCGAGGGCTCGGCGATCATCGAGTCGCACCGCTGGTGCGACAAGGTGCAGGACGCCTACTCGCTGCGCTGCGCCGCCCAGGTACACGGGGCCTCGCGCGACCTGCTCGCCTACGTCGAGGCGACGCTCGCGACGGAGCTGAACGCCGCCACCGACAACCCGCTCGTCTTCGTGGACGACGAGCTCTTGCTCTCGAACGGGAACTTCCACGGCCAGCCGCTCGCCTTCGCGCTCGATGCGCTCGCGATGGCGGTCTCCGAGTTCGCGAACATCTCCGAGCGACGCACCGAGCGTCTCGTCAACCCGGCCCTCTCGGAAGGGCTGCCCGCCTTCCTGACCCAAGACGGCGGTCTCAACTCCGGCTTCATGATCCCGCAGTACGTGGCCGCCTCGCTCGTCAGCGAGAACAAGTCCCTCTGCCATCCGGCGAGCGTCGACTCGATTCCGACGAGCGCCGGGCAGGAGGACCACGTCTCGATGGGCAACGCCTCCGGCCTCAAGGCCTGGCAGGTGCTCGCCAACTGCGAGCGGGTGCTCGCGATCGAGCTCCTGGCGGGAGCCCAGGCGGTGGAGTTCCTGGCACCGCTCGAGCCCGGGACCGGGGCGCGCGCCGCCCATGCCGCGATCCGCTCGTTCTCGCCTCGGCTCGGGGACGACCGTCCGCTCGCGCCCGACATCGAGGAGGTCGCGGCCGCGATTCGCGACGGGCGGTTCGTCGCCGCCGTCGAATCGGAGACAGGGCCGCTTTCATGAGGATCCCCGAGCGGCGCGAGCGTCCGCTGCCGGCGCACCCGTTTCGAGACAGCGCGATCTTCTACGCCGTCTTGGCGCTCGTGATCGTCGTCGTCTCCGTCTTCACCGGCGGCGGCCTGGCCCGCGGGGTCGTGGCCGCGGTCGGCTTCTTCGTCTTCGCGACCGCCTGGAGCTGGTGGCGCTTTCGCGCCCGGATCCAGGAGCGGGGCGGCAGATGAGCGCGACCGGCACGCTCGAGGGGGCAATCGAGAGGCTCTGCGGCGATCTCAGCCGCATTCGGGCGCCGCGCGGCACCGACCTGAACGCGCGCTCCTGGTCGACCGAGGCGCCGCTTCGGATGCTCCTCAACAACCTCGATCCAGAGGTCGCCGAGCTGCCCGAGCAGCTGATCGTCTACGGCGGCTCGGGTCGGGCGGCCAGGAGCCACGAGGCGCTGAAGGGGATCGTCCGCTCCTTGCTTCGCCTCGGCGAGGACGAGACGCTCCTCGTCCAAAGCGGGAAGCCGGTCGGGGTCTTCCGGACACATCCGGGCGCGCCGCGCGTCCTAATCGCGAACTCACTGCTCGTCCCGCGCTGGGCAACTTGGGAGGAGTTCCGCCGCCTGGAGGCGCTCGGCCTGACGATGTTCGGCCAGATGACGGCCGGCTCCTGGATCTACATCGGCACGCAGGGGATCCTGCAGGGCACCTACCAGACCTTCGCCACGGCGGGCGAGCGGCACTTCGGCAGCGCCGATCTCGCCGGGCGCACGATCCTGACCGCAGGGCTCGGCGGCATGGGCGGCGCCCAGCCGCTGGCAGGAACGCTCGCCGGCGCCGCCGTTCTTTGCGTCGAGGTCGACCCGGCCCGGATCAAGCGGCGGCTCGAGACCCGCTACCTGGACGAGGCGACGGAGTCGCTCGACGACGCGCTGGCGCGCGTTCGCTCCGCCGCCGCGGAGCGAAGGCCCTTGTCGGTGGGCCTGCTCGGCAACGCGGCCGAGGTCGTGCCGGAGCTCGCCCGCCGCGGCGAGCACTTCGACCTCGTCACCGACCAGACCGCCGCCCACGATCCGCTCACGGGCTACGTGCCCGCGGGCCTCTCGGTCGAGGCCGCGGCGGAGCTCCGCGAGCGCGACCCCGACGCGTACCTCGAGCGGGCTCGCGCCTCGATCGTCTCGCACGTCGAGGGTCTGCTGGCTTTCCTCGGGCACGGCAGCCACGTCTTCGACTACGGCAACAACCTGCGCGGCGAGGCCCGGGAGGCGGGCCTCGAGGACGCGTTTGGCTACCCGGGCTTCGTGCCGGCCTACATCCGGCCGCTCTTCTGCCGGGGGGTGGGGCCCTTCCGCTGGGCCGCCCTCTCCGGCGAGGAGGCGGACATCGCGGTGATCGACGAGGAGCTCAGGGCGCTCTTCCCCGAGGATCGGGTGCTGCAGCGCTGGCTGGGGCTGGCGGCGGAGCGGGTGGCTTTTCAGGGGCTGCCGGCGCGGATCTGCTGGCTCGGCTACGGCGACCGGGCCCGGGCGGGACTCGCGATCAACGAGCTCGTGCGAACGGGCAAGCTAAAGGCGCCGGTCGTGATCGGCCGCGACCACCTCGACTCCGGCTCGGTCGCCTCCCCCTACCGGGAGACGGAGTCGATGCTCGACGGCTCCGACGCGATCGCCGACTGGCCGGTCCTGAACGCGCTCCTCAACGTCGCGGCGGGGGCGACCTGGGTCAGCGTCCACCACGGCGGCGGCGTCGGGATCGGCAACTCGATCCACGCCGGGATGGTTGTCCTGGCCGACGGCACGGACGAGATGGCCAAGCGCCTCGAGCGCGTCCTCGGCGCCGACCCGGGCACGGGCGTCATGCGTCACCTCGACGCGGGCTACAGCGAGGCGATCGAGTTCGCGGAGCGGGAGGGCCTCGAGCCGCCGCTTCAGCCCCGCGCCCGCGGGTGAGCGCGCCCGCGCGGGGGCCGACGCTCCTCGTTCGCGAGCTCGCCCAGCTGGCGACCCCGGCGGGCGCCGGTTCGCCGCTTCGCGGCGGCGAGCTCGGCGAGGTGGACGTGATCGAGGACGCCTACATCCTCTGCGAGGACGGACGGATCAGCGCCTACGGCCGCATGCGTGAGCTGGCGGCGGGCACCGTCGACGGCGCCGAGGAAATCGATGGCAGGGGGCTCTGCGCGCTCCCCGGTCTCGTCGACTGCCACACCCACGCCTGCTTCGCGGGCGACCGCGTCGAGGAGTTCGAGCTTCGCGCCGTCGGTGCGAGCTACGAGGAGCTGCACGCGGCGGGAGGCGGGATTCTGGCGACCGTACGGGCGACCCGCGCAGCGGGCGAGGCGGGCCTCACCGAGGTCGTCCGGCGCCATCGCGACTGGATGCTCCGGGCGGGCACGACGAGCTTCGAGGCGAAGTCGGGCTACGGCCTCGACCGGGAGACCGAGCTCGCCTCGCTGCGGGCAGTCCGGGCCGCTGGCGGAGTACCGACTTGGCTCGGCGCCCACGCCGTGCCGCCGGAGTTCGCCGACGCGGATGCATATCTCGAGTTCGCGCTCTTCGAGGTGCTGCCGCAGGCCGCCCAGCTCGCGGAGGCGGCCGACGTCTTCGTGGAGGAGGGTGCCTTCAGCACCGGGCAAGCACGGCGCTACCTCGAGGCCTGCGCGGCCGCGGGGCTCGCGCTGCGCCTACATGGCGACCAGTTCAGCGAGCAGGGCGCCGTCGAGCTCGCGGTCGAGCTCGAGGCGCGCTCGGTCGACCACCTGGAGGAAACGGGCACCGGCGGCATCCGCGCGCTCGCGGCGAGTGAGGTCGTCGGCGTACTGCTGCCCGCGAGCGCACTCTTCCTCGACCGGCCGATGCCCCCGGCGCGCGAGCTCGTCGAAGCCGGCGCCGCGATCGCGCTCGCGACCGACTTCAACCCGGGCAGCGCCTTCTGCGAGAGCCTGCCGCTCGTCTGCTCGCTCGCCGCCACGCAGCTCCATCTCTCGCCCGGCGAGGCGCTCGGCGCCTGCACGGTCAACGCGGCTCACGTGCTCGCCCGCGCGGGCGAGCTCGGCCGGATCGCGCCCGGCTACACGGCCGATCTCGTGCTCCTCGACGCGCCCGACTGGCGCTACCTCGCCTACCACCTCGGGGGCGACCTCGTCGCCTCGGTGATCAAGGGCGGCGAGGTTGCCTGGCGGCGCTGAGGCGGCCGGCCGCTTGCTCGAGATCGCCGCCGCGAGCAGTGGCTCCGACGTCGAGTCTGCCCGGGAGCTCTTCCTCGAGTATGCGGATTCGCTCGGATTCGACCTCGGCTTCCAGGACTTCGAGCGTGAGCTCCGCGGCCTGCCGGGTGCCTACGCACCCCCGGGCGGCGTCCTGCTCCTCGCCCGCGAGGACGGCAGGGCGGTCGGTTGCGTCGCCCTGCGCCCGCTCGAGGTCGAGACCTGCGAGCTGAAGCGTCTGTACGTCCGGCCGTCGCTGCGCGGAGGCGGTCTCGGCCGGCGGTTGGCGGAGGCGGCCATGGGCGAGGCGGTCCGGCTCGGCTACCGGAGGATTCGCCTCGATACGGTGCCCTCGATGGACGCCGCCCGCGCGCTCTACCGCTCGCTTGGCTTCCGGAAGATCGAGCCCTACCGGGTCAATCCGATTCCCGGGACGGCGTACCTCGAGCTCGAGCTCGAGCCTGATCGCTGAGCCCGAAGCCACCGCGATAGGCTTGGTCTCGATGCCCTCGCGCAAGCAGCGCCGGCGGCGCCAGAAGGACCGTCGCCACGAGTACGAGTACGTCTACGTAGACGACGAGGGCCACGAGCTTGAGGCTCCGCCCGAGCCCGAGCGGCCGGGGCGCCGGGACCGGGCGACCAAGAACGGCAAGGAGGCGAAGGGTGGCCAGAAGCGAGGCGACCGCCCCGCGCGCGAGTACCGGCCGCCCTCGTGGAACCGGGCTCTAAAGCGCTCGCTCCTCTTCCTGCCGCTCTTTTTCATCGTCTTCTCGCTCGTCAACAAGCACGCCGCGATCTCCTCGCGCGTGATCGCCTCGCTCGGCTACTCGGTCCTGTTCATCCCGCTCACCTACGTGATGGACCGGACCGCCTACCGCTCGTACCTGCGCCGCTCGGGGCAGGATCCGGGCGGCAAGCGCCGCTAGAGGCTGCCGCGGTAGTGGCCGGCGCCGGGCCAGGGCGCGAGCAGCATCAGCAGCCGGGCGCCCTCGGCGCTCGAGACCGAGTGGCGCTCGTCGGGCGAGAAGCGAAGCAGGCTGCCGGCCTCGGCGTCGACCGCCTCGCCGCCCGCCTCGGCGCGGACCTGTCCCTCGAGGACGACGAGGAAGGCGTGCTCCTTGACCTGGTGGTCGCCGAGCGACTGCCCGGGCTCGAGCCCGATCAGGACCGCCCGCGCCGTCTCGTCCGCCGCGTCGAGGACGAGCGGCGAGCGGCTGCCGCCCGGCGTCTCGAGCTGCTGGAGATTCCAGTGCTGCACGGCGGCGGATCCTATGCGGTTTCGGCGAAAGGGCGCCGCTAGACTCGGCCGCCATGAGCCTCGCCGTCGAGCGCTACGAGCTCGGTCCGATCGGGACGAACTGCTACCTCGTCCGGGCCTCGCTCGGCGCCTCCGAGGCGGTCGTCGTCGACCCGGGTGGCGACGCCGCTGAGCTTCGGCTCGAGCTCGCGCGGCTCGGCGCGCGCTGCGTCGCGATCCTCGTCACCCACGGCCACTGGGACCACCTGGGCGGCGTGGCCGACCTGGCCGAGGGGACGGGCGCACCGGTCCATATGGCGGAGCGGGAGCGGATCGCGCTCGAGCGGATCAATGACTTCACACCGCCGGGCGTGCACCTGCGCCCCTACACGCCGGACGTCGTGCTCGAGGGCGACGAGACGCTCGAGCTCGCGGGGATCAGCTTCGAGACGCTCCGGGTGCCGGGCCACTCGCCCGCGCACCTCGCCTACTACGGGGAGGGAAGCCTCTTCTCCGGCGACGTCCTCTTTGCCGGCTCCGTCGGCCGCACCGACCTGCCCCTGGCCGACTGGGACACGCTCGTCGAGTCGATCCGGATGCTCGCCGAGCGCTTTTCGCCGGAGACGGTCGTTTACCCGGGCCACGGCCCGGAGACGACGCTCGGCGCGGAGCTCGCCCGGAACCCGTTCCTCGCCGAGCTCCGGTCGAGTTGATCAAGGCGCCCCGAGGAACCTACGACGTGCTGCCGTCGCAGCAGCCGCTGCGCGAGTGGCTGCTGCGCGAGGCGGAGGAGACCTGCCGCCGCTACGGCTACCGGCGCCTGACGACGCCGACCTTCGAGGAGACGGAGCTCTTCGCCCGCACCTCCGGCGCGGGCTCGGACATCGTGCAGAAGGAGATGTACACCTTCAAGGACCGCTCCGAGCGCTCGTTGACCCTGCGGCCGGAGGCGACGGCCCCGACGGCACGCGCCTACATCGAGCACGGCCTGCACCGCGAGCCGCAGCCGGTGAAGACGTTCACGGCCGGCCCGATGTTCCGCTACGCGGCGCCCCAGAAGGGCCGCTACCGCGAGTTCTGGCAGCTGAACGTCGAGGCGCTCGGCTCGGACGACCCCGCGATCGACGCCGAGCTGATCCAGCTCTTCGCGGAGCTCCTGCGCCGGCTCGGGATCGAGGAGTGGACGCTCGAGCTGAACTCGATCGGCGACCGGAGCTGCCGTCCCCGCTACCTCCAGGAGCTCGAGGCCTGGCTCGACGCCCACAGCGGCGAGCTCGACGAGGAGGCGCGCGGGAAACGGGCGACGAGCCCGCTGCGCGTCTTCGACAGCAAGAACCCCCGCGTCCAGGAGGCGCTGGCCGCGGCACCGAAGATCGGCGACTCGCTCTGCGACGAGTGCCGGCGGCACTTCGGGCAGGTGCAGCGCTATCTCGATGCCTACGGCGTCCGCTACCGGCTCGTGCCGACGCTCGTCCGCGGCCTCGACTACTACACGCGGACGACCTTCGAGTTCGTTGGCGAGGCGCTCGGCGCGCAGGACTCGCTCTGTGGGGGTGGCCGCTACGACTATCTGCTCGAGGAGATCGGCGGCCGGCCCACGCCGGCCGTCGGCTGGGCGGCGGGGATCGAGCGCGCTCTGATCTCGCTCGGGGAGCAGGGAGTCGAGCGCGAGCCGGAACCGCTCGAGATCTTCTTCGCCTTCGAGGCGCCCGAGCGCAGGGAGCAGGTGCTCCCTCTCCTCGCCGCGCTTCGCCGCGAGGGCCGTGCCGTCGACACGGACTACGCCGGCCGCTCGCTCAAGGGCCAGCTGACCCAGGCCCAGCGCTCGGGCGCCGAGACGACCGTGATCGTCAGGAGCGGCGGGTTCACGATCCGCCGGGCCGGCGAGCGGGACCGCGAGCTCGAGACCCTGGAAGCCGGGGAACTGTGAGCTGGCGCGACCTCCCCTGCGGCGAGGTACGGCCTGAGCACGTCGGGCGGCGCCTGACGCTCGCCGGCTGGGCTGCGAGGCGCCGGGACCACGGTGGCCTCGTCTTCATCGACCTGCGCGACGAGAGCGGTCTCTGCCAGCTCGTCGTCAACCCGGAGCGGGCGCCCGAGGCCGCGCAGCAGGCGCACGGGATCCGGAACGAGTTCGTGCTCCAGGCGCAGGGCGAGGTCGTCCGTCGCGCTCCCGAGGCGGTCAACCCGAACCTGCCGAGCGGCGAGGTCGAGCTCCAGGTCGACCAGCTCCGGGTCCTCTCGAGCGCGCCGCCGCTCCCGTTCCAGCTCGACGAGGAGAACGTCGACGAGACGCTTCGCCTGCGCTACCGCTGGCTCGACCTGCGGCGCGACCGGCTGCAGCGGAACCTGCGCACGCGCGCGCGGGCCGTCTCGGCGATCCGGAGCGAAATGGAGGCCGCCGGCTTCGTCGACATCGAGACGCCGGTGATGGCGAAGCCGACCCCGGAAGGCGCCCGTGACTTCCTCGTTCCGACCCGCCTGCAGAAGGGCCGCTTCTTCGCGCTGCCCCAGTCACCCCAGATCTACAAGCAGCTGCTCGTGATCGCCGGCTTCGAGCGCTACTACCAGATCGCGCGCTGCTTCCGCGACGAGGATCTGCGGGCCGATCGCCTCCAGGAGCTGACGCAGCTCGACGTAGAGCTCGCCTTCCCCGAGCAGGAGTTCATCTTCGAGCTGATGGAAAGAACGATGCAGCGGGTCTGGCGCGAGTGTCTCGGTGACGAGCTCGAGCGGCCCTTCCAGCGGCTTCGCTGGGACGAGGCGCAAGCGCGCTACGGCTCGGAGAAGCCAGATCTGCGCTTCGGCCTGGAGCTCGAGGATGCGACCGAGGTGACGCGCGGCTCGGGCTTCGGGGTCTTCTCGAAGGCGGGCTGCGTCCGCTTCATGCGCGTGCCGCAGGAGTTCTCGCGCGCCGAGCTCGAGCGCCTCGAGGGGATCGCCAAGGAGTGGGGGGCAAAGGGGCTCGCCTATCTCGTCTACGACGAGGAGGGGGAGGTGCGCTCGCCGATCGCGAAGTTCCTCTCCCAGGGCGAGCTCGACCGCTTCCGCTCCGAGCCGGCAACGAGCGTCCTCTTTTGCGCGGATGAGCCGGCCGTCGTCGCGCGCGTGCTCGGGGCGCTGCGGCTCCAGCTCGGCCGAGAGCTCGAGCTGATCGACCACGAGGCCTGGCGCCTGCTCTGGGTGACCGACTTTCCACTGCTCGCCTGGAACGAGGAGGAGGGGCGCTGGCACGCCGAGCACCACCCGTTCACGCGGCCGACCGACGAGAGCATCGCCCTGCTCGACTCCGACCCCGGCGCGGCCCGCGCGGTCGCCTACGACCTGGTCGCCAACGGGATCGAAATCGCCGGCGGCTCGTTCCGGATCCACGAGCCAAAGCTGCAGGCCCGAATCTTCGACCTGCTCGGGATCTCGGCCGAGGAGCAGCGCGCGAAATTCGGCTTCCTGCTCGACGCGCTCGCGATGGGGGCGCCGCCCCACGGCGGGATCGCCTCGGGGATCGACCGCCTCTCGATGGCGCTCCTGGACGAGCCGTCCATCCGGGACACGGTCGCCTTTCCGAAGAACCAGGCGGGAATCGACCCGATGTCCGGTGCTCCCACCGAGGTGTCGGCGGCGCAGCTCGCGGAGCTCGGAATCACGGTCGACGCGGAGCCCGGCTAACCGAAAGTGGCGATTTCGCCGATGGAGTCGCCATACTTCCCCGAGAGATGGCTACCGAAGGCAGAGGATCAACGCAGGCTTCTTTGACGCCGCTTCCGAGCGTCGAGGAGCTGCCGAGCCTGCCCGGAGGAGGGTACGACCCCCAGCGGGTCCAGGAGGCCTTCGAGTCGTTCCGCCGCCACGCGACGCAGCTGCAGGTGCAGCTGCGGGTGCTCCAGGCCGCCGCGCGAAGCGGCCAGGTGGAGCCGACGGGTCACGCCGTCCGCATGGATGCCCTCCATCTGATCCGCGCGGCCGCCGACATGGCCGACACGATCGAGCGCGACGCCCAGACCGCTTCGGCCTCCCAGCTGCGACGGACCGAGGAAGAGGTCTCACGCCGCCAGCGCGAGCTGCAGGCGCGCGAGGCCGAGGTCGAGCGCTACCGCCAAGAGAGCGAGCGCATGCGCGCCGAGCTGATGAACAACGCGCGGAACGAGGCGAGAGAGCTGCAGGGCGAGGCCCAGCGCCAGTCGACCCAGGAGATCCGCGAGGCCGAGGCCCGCGCGAACCGTCTGCTCGAGCAGGCCCGCCACCAGGCGACCGACCTGACGAATGCGGCCCGCGCCGAGGTCGAGCAGACGCTCGAGTGGGCGCGCGCGCAGGCGGCGATCGTGATCGGGCGGGCCCAGCAGGGAGCCGAGCAGCTGCTCGCCGCAGCGGGGCTCGGCGACGAGGCGATCGCCGGCGTCGTCGAGAAGATCGTCGAGGCAGCGGAGCTGCAGACCGAGGCGAGCCGCGGCACTCTCAGCGGCCAGCGCTCGGAGAGTGAGGGAGCCGCGCCACCCGGTGCGCCTTCCCCGCCTGCCTCCGCCGCGCCGCCGCTTTCCGTCCCGGCTCCGGTGGAGCCGCCGGTCACCGCGGCCGAGCCGGAGAGCGAGGACTCGGACGGAAACGAGCGCTAGTCTCTCGGCGGTATGCCGGGACGACTGGGGCCCCGCTTTGCAATCGAAGCGCTCTTCCTGATCGCGCTAGCTGTCGGTGCAGGCTTCGCGGATCTGGCGACCACGTGGATCCTGCTCCTGATGCTTGCCGGTTGGCTCGTTGTCTCTCTGCTCGAGCTGACGACCGAGCGGGTTTGGGCGGCCGTGCCTCCGTGGCGGCGTCCCGGCTACATGGCCGTGACCGCACGGCCGAGACGCGCCGAGTTGGCCGAGCCGGAGCCGGAGCCCGAAGCCGCGGCGGAGCCCGATGCCGAGCCGCTGCCCGAGCTCGAGCCGGCGACGGTAATCGTCTCGCGGCTCGAGGTCGACGCCGTCGCGCTTCCGGAAGCGAGCGCCCGGCCCGAGCTCACGCGAGAGGAGGAGCCCGAGCCGCCAGCGTGGACCCCCCGAGAACCCGCCTGGGGCTTCCAGCCCGAACCGGAAGCCGAACCCGAACGAGAGTCCGAGCCGGACTTCCAGCCCGAACCAAGAAGCGACTCCGAACCGGGAGCCGAACCCGAGGCCGTGGTTGTTTCACGGCTCGAGGTGGACGCCGTCGTCCTGCCCGAACAGAACGAGCGGGCCGGGCCCGAGCCCGCGCAGGAGCCTGGAGCCGAGCCCGGCGCGGAGCCGGAGCCGGAGCCCGAAGCAGAGCCCGAGCCCGCGACCGGAATCGTCTCGCCGCTCGAGGTGGAAGCTGCAGCGCTGCCCGGCCGGCGCCCGGACGACGCGCCGGAGCCCGTGCAAGCGGAGTCCGAGCCGGAGCCCGAGCCGGAACCGGAGGCACCCGGCGAGCCGGAGCCGACGCCGGCCGAGCTCCCGCCTGCGGCGGCCGGGGAGGCGGAACGGCCGTCACGGCCGACCCTCGAGCCGCTGCGTCCGCGCCCCCGGCGTCGCTGGTTTCGCCGCCGCGGCGAGGAGCCCGCGGAGCCCGTCGAGCCGGAGCCGCTGCCGAAGCACGTTCGCCTGCTCCCGACCCCTTCTCGGCCGGACCGAATCTCCGACGAGGTCGCCGAAATCTTTGACGTCTCCGACCGGGAGCACCGGCAATGAAGATCACCGCCTCGCGGGTCAGGTTCGTGCTCGAGGCCGCGTTCCTCGTCGTCGTAGCCGCGGTCTGCTGGGCGGTGCATCTGAGCTGGCTCGGCATCGTCCCGGCGATGGCGGGCGCCTGGGTGCTCGTCAGCTTCCTCGAGCGAGCCGCGCTCCAGCAGCGCGCCTCCACGCCGGCCGGCCGGCTCGGCTGGCTCCTCGGGCGCCCGGGTGAGCACGAGGCCGAAGAGCCGCTTCCCGAACCCGTTCCCGCTCCGCAGGGCTCCCACGTTACCGTGCTCGAGCAGGCCGCGGAGCATCCGCCCGAGCCCGAGCCGGAGACGCCGGGACCCGTTCCCGAGCCCGCGCCACCCGCCCCGGAGCCCGAGCCACCAACCCCCGAGCCCGTGCCGCTTGCGCCCACGCTTCGGTCGCTGCCGCCTCCGACGCCCGAACCGATGCCCGAGCCGATTCCCGAACCGAGCGGTGCCGAGCCCGCGGTCGCGTACCTGCCGCGCCGGGATGGGGCCGCGCGCGAGTGGAACGTCTGGGAGCTCGAGCGGATCGCGCACGCCCAGGAGGGCGAGGACACGGCGCGTGATGAGGAGCTCGCGTTCCTCCTCCTCGAGCTGCGGCAGTTCGCGGACGCCGACGGTCGGCTGCCGGTGACGTTCGACCCGGTCGTTCGGGAGTCGTTCGGAGAGTCGCTCTACACCCCGGTTTGAGCGCGGCGCTGGCGCAGCGGGAGGTCGCCCTCGCCGGAGTCGCCCTCTTGGGAGCGGTGCTGGCGCTCGCCCTTGCCTCTCCGCACGGCCCGAACCACGAGAGCGCCGCGCTGACGCCGGTCGTCGTCCCGGGCGGCGGCTGGTACACGGCGCTCGCCGGCGCCCAGCCGACCCAGGTCGGCACGCGGACGAACTGCGGCGTCCTCGTCCGGTCGAGCACGCGCGGTGTCGTCGACTCGGTGCTGCCCTGCAACGTCAAGCTGTTCGTCTCGTTCGGACGCAGCAACCGGATCCTGACCCAGGTGATCGCGCGGCGGCCGGTCGTCCCGGGCCGGCGCTTCGACCTGACCCCCGCACTCGCCCAGGATCTCGGCCTCCAGGGGATCCAGCGCATCAACTGGGTCTACGCCCGCTAAGCTCGCTTGGTGCTCGACCCTGTTCGTGCACCGCGCTCACAAAGTAGAACCAACACCAAGTGAGAGGGAGCCTGGGTTCGGCTAGGGCGTTGCCCGCGGCCGACAGGGCACCCACCTGGCTGTGCCAGGTTCGCTTCGGGCGTGGAGTATCGGCAGGGTGGGGCACTCATTTTTCCGGCGACAGCTAGCCTGACTCGATGGTCGAGGTCGTCGGAGACTCCTCCCGCCAGGGTGCGTTCGCGCTCGTTCGGCTCCGCGTCCGGGGCGAGCGGATCATCGACGCCGACGCGGAGGGGCTCGAGCGCCCGCTCGCGGGACTGACCCTCCTCGAGGCGGCGGCAGTTCCGGGCGAGACGCTCGCCGCCGACGCGCTCGCGAACGCGCTCGGCCAGGTCTTCAGGGCCGCGCCGGATCCCGCGCGGGTCGCCGTCGCGATGAGCGGTGGGGTTGACAGCGCGGTGGCGCTGCTCCGCGCCGGGCCGAGCGCGCTCGGCGTGACGCTCCGGCTCTGGATCGACCCGGCGGCGCCCGAGTCCGAGCGCGCCTGCTGCTCGCCCGAGGCGGTGATCGCGGCCCGGGAGACCTGCCACCGGCTGGGGTTGCCGCACGTGACCCTCGATCTGCGCGAGGAATTCCGGCGTGCGGTCGTCGCGCCGTTCGTGCGCGGCTACGCGGCGGGCGAGACGCCGAACCCCTGCAGCCGCTGCAACGGCAGCTTCCGCTTCGCCGAGCTGCTCGCGTTCGCCGGGCGCGCCGGCGCCGGGCGGCTCGCGACCGGGCACTACGCCCGCCTCGTCCGCCACCGCGGCCGGCTCTTGATCGCCCGGGCGGCCGATCCGGACAAGGACCAGTCGTACATGCTGGCGCGGCTCGACCCGCGGCTCCTCCGCCGGGTCAGTTTTCCGCTCGGCGGCCAGACGAAGACCGAGACGCGCGCCGAGGCGGAACGGGCCGGCTTGCAGGCCGCCGCCCGCGCCGAGAGCCAGGAAGCCTGTTTCCTCGGCGGCGGCGACTACCGCGAGTTCCTCGAGCGCCACGGTCTCGCCTCGGTCGAGGGCGCTATCGTCGACGAGGACGGACGGGAGCTCGGGCGCCATCGCGGCGCGTGGCGGTTCACGCCCGGGCAGCGGCGGGGTCTCAGCGTTGCGGTCGGCCGACCCCTCTATGCCCTGCGGAACGATCGGCGGACGAACACGGTCGTCGTCGGCCCGCGCGAGTCGCTGGCGACCCGGACGATCTCGGCGCGGGGGCGGCTCTACGTGCCGGTACACCGGGTCGAGGCGAAGTGGCGCTATCGCTCAGCGGGCATTCGGGCCGAGGTCGAGCAGGCGGCGGGGAAGCTGCGGGCCCGGCTCGAGCAGTCCGCCTACGGCGTCGCGCCGGGACAGGTCGTCGTCTTCTACGACGAGGACGTCGTGGTCGGAGCCGGGCTCGTGACCCCTTCGCGCGACTAAGATCGCGGGCCCGTGGCCGAATCGCCCAAAAGGCCGACGCCGGCGACGCTAGCCGGTGACCGGATCCTGCTCACGATTCCGCGTGGGGAGGGATTCGAGAACGTCGCCCAGCTCGTGCTCGGCGGTGTCGCCGCGCGCTTGAACCTGACCTACGAGAGCCTCGACGATCTCGGTACCGCGCTCGCTTCGCTGCTGGAACGAGGCGGCGACGAGGGCGAGCTGACGGTCGAGCTCTTGGTCGGTCAAGACGTCGTCACAGCCACAATCGGACCGTTTCGAAACCCGGCCGTCGCCGGCGAGCTCGAGCGACAGCAGGACGGCGTCGGGCTGCGCCGGATCCTCGAGACGGTGGTCGACAGCTTCGGCGCGGAGGCGCGTGAGGACGGCCAGTGGATCGAGCTGCAGAAACGGATCGCGATCGCGGGCCCTGCGTGACGCAGAAGAACGACAAGGCGCTCTTGCGGCGCTACCACGAGCAGGGCGACCTCGCCGCGCGCCAGCAGCTGATCGAGCAGTACATGTCGCTCGTCCGCTCGCTCGCTCGGCGTTACTCCTACCGCGGCGAGCAGTTCGAGGACCTGGTCCAGATCGGCGCGATCGGCCTGATCAAGGCGATCGACCGCTTCGACCTCGAGCGGGGCGTCGAGCTGACCACCTACGCGACCCCGAACATCATCGGCGAGATCAAGCGCCACTTCCGCGACCGCGGCTGGTCGGTCCGGGTACCACGCGGCTTGCAGGAGCTGAACATCCAGCTCTCGCGCCTGCTCGAGGAGCTCACGGTCCAGCTCGGGCGCTCGCCGACGATCCCCGAGCTCGCGAAGGCGGCGGGGGTGAACGAGGAGGAGGTGCTGGAGGCGCTCGAGAGCGGCCGGGCCTACAGCTCCCTCTCGCTCTCCGCCGGTCCCGGCCAGGACGACGAAGGCGACCTCGACCCGCTCGAGTCGCTCGGCACCGAGGAGCACGAGTACGAGGTCTCGGAGGACCGGGCAATCCTCGAGCCCGGCTTCCGCGTGCTCGACGAGCGCGAGCGCAAGATTCTCCACCTGCGCTTCTTCAAGGGACTGACGCAGTCGCAGATCGCCCAGCAGGTCGGGATCTCGCAGATGCATGTCTCACGCCTGATCCGCCGTTCGCTCGAGAAGATCCGTGAGGAGATCGGCGAGGAGGAGAGCGCCGGCCTCGAGTCGAGACCGCTCGCAGACGGGTAGGGCCGAGCAGGGTGCGGACCGGCCGGAGCGGCCGGCCGGCCCGCACAGCTTGGAGCGTTAGGGCTCGAGCACCAGGTCTGCGTGCTCGGAGCTGAGCTCCGCAAGGTGCCAGCCACCGTCGTGGTAGTGGCAGTGCAGCGTGACCGTGTCGCCGAGCGCGAACCCGGAGAGATTCGTGCCCGCGGGCATGCCGCAGTCGACGAGTGACGGATGGCCGGGGACCTGGACGCTGACCCCGTCCGTCCGGATCGAGCGCAGGATGCCGTCGAGTGAGAACTGAGGCATCTCGCTCTCGGGCCAGCTCGCCGAGTCGGAGGAGATCGACTTGACGACGAAGCCCGAGCCGTCGTTCTCGCAGCTGAACTCGACCGCATTACCGACCGCGAAGCCGCGCAGATCCATGCCCGCGGGCAGGCTGCACTCGACCGGCTGGTCGTGATGGGCGACCTGCACCGCCACGTAGTCCGGCGCGAGCGTCGAGACGGCGCCGCTCAGATCGAACGACTGGGACAGTCCGCCATCTCCCCACTGCAGCGAGGCGCTGCTCGAGGAGAGCGAAGTCAACAGGTAGTGCCCGAGGGTCGAGCTGTATGTGCAGCCGATCTCGACGAAGTCGCCGACGGTAAAGCCCCGGAGATCCTCGCCCGGCTTCAATCCACAGGTGACCGGCGAGCCGCCGGGGACGCTGACCGTGAGAGCCGAGGGGCCGAGGGCCGAGATGAACCCCTTGAGGTCGAGCGCGCTGTCGCCGCCGTTTGGCACCTCGGCGGTCTGCGACTTGAGCGAGACGAGCACGAAGTTGCCGTCGGCGAAGTTGCAGCTCATCTCGACCAACTGGCCGACCGAGAAGCCAGACAGATCGACCGTCGAGGGCACCGCGCAGCTGACCGGATCGGGATGATGCTCGACGTTGACGGAGACCTGGCCCGGGGAGAGCGTGCCGAGCAGGCCGGTGACGGTGAACCAGTCGCTGCCCATGTCGACGGGGTTGCCGTCGCCGCCCGAGTCGCCGCTCCCCGAGCCGCCATCGCCGCTCCCGGAGCCGCCGTCGCCGCTACCCGCGGCATCTTCGTCGTCGATCGTGACGAGCGTGAAGGTGCCGTCCGGCTGCACGGTGACGGACAGGGAAAGCTCGTCGCCGGCGTTCAGGGTCGGCAGCTGGAAGCCGGCCGGGATCGTCACCTTGACGAGGCCACGGCCGTGGACGGCGAGCTGGAGCACGCCGGCGTCGCTCGAGAGGTAGATCCCCTCGAGGTCGAGCTGGTCGCTATGGCCGGCGGGGTTGGCCTCGTCGCAGAAGAGCTGCGCCTTGCCGATCACGGCGGTGGTCGAGATCCGATCGCCAGGCTGGAGCCTGCTGCCGGCCCCGCGCCGTAGCACGAGCGTGAAGACACTCTGGCCGCCGGAGAGGTAGAGGATCCGGCCGGCCCGCTTGACGACGCTGGCGTTGACCCGCGCCTGCTTGGCTCGGCGAAGCCGCTTTGCGCCGGTGGCCGCGTACGTGCCGTCCGGCAGCAGTCCGGCCCGGACCGAGACGAGGGCGCCGAGGCCGACCTTTCCGTACAGCGCCGCCGGTGTCCTGGCGGTGCGGACCGTTCCGTTCGCCGAGGCGGTGACGATTGCCCGGCGTTTGCCGTTCTTTGCGATCACGACGCCCTGCCAGGATGCGGCCTGGGAAGCTGCGGGCAGGACGAGCACGGTCGCGGCGGCGAGCACGAGAACTCGTTTCATTCGTTCCTCCTGGATTGCCGGCCTGCGTGCTTCGCCGGCTGTCGCTGGCTACTGCGGCAGCGGCTGGGCGGCAACCACCGCAGCCTTCATCGGCCGCCGGCGCCCGGGCTCGCGGAAGTTCACTCCTTGAAGCCACCGCGTTCGAGTGAGGGAGCCGGTCTGGGCCGCGCCTAGAATCACTGCGATGCGAACGACCGCGGAGCTGCGAGCGGGTTTTCTCTCCTTCTTCGAGGAGAAGGGCCATCTCCGTCAGCCCTCCGCCTCGCTCGTGCCGCCTCCAGCGGACCGCTCCACGCTGCTGACGAGCGCGGGGATGCAGCCGCAAATGCCCTTTTTCCTCGGCCGCGAGCAGCCGCCGGCGCCGCTGACCACGAGCGTCCAGAAGTGCTTCCGGACGCCCGATATCGACGAGGTCGGGCTCGACACCTACCACCTGACCTTCTTCGAGATGCTCGGCAACTTCTCGTTCGGGCAGTACTTCAAGGAGGGGGCGATCGAGCTCGCGAGCGAGTTCATCCGCGAGCGGATGGGCTTGGAGTGGGAGCGGATCTGGGCGAGCGTCCACGCGGGCGACCCCGAGCTCAAGCTGGGGCCGGACGAGGAGGCGATCGAGCTCTGGCAGAAGCTGGGCCTGCCGCTCGAGCGGATCGTGCCGCTGCCGAGCTCCGAGAACTTCTGGTCGGTCGGCGGCCCGGGCCCCTGCGGCCCGGACTCGGAGATCTACTACGACCGCGGCGAGGAACAGGGCTGCGGGCGCGTCGACTGCCAGCCGGGGTGTTCCTGCGAGCGCTTCCTCGAGATCTGGAACCTCGTCTTCATGACCTACGAGCTCCGGACGGACGGGACGCTGACGCCGCTTCCTAAGCAGAACATCGACACCGGCATGGGGCTCGAGCGCGCGGCGACGACCCTGCAGGACGTGATCTCCGTCTACGACACGGACGGCTACCGCTCGATCATGGACTGGATCGAGGCCGAGTCGGGTCTTCGCTACGGCGACTCCGAGGACGCGACCAAGGCCCACCGCGTGCTCGCCGACCACGGCCGCGGGATGACGTTTCTCGTCGGCGATGGCGTCACGCCCTCGAACGAGGGGCGGGGCTACGTGCTGCGCCGGGTGATCAGGCGCGCCGCCCAGCACGGCCGGAGGATCGAGCTCGAACGGCCGTTCCTGGCCCGCTTGGCCGAGGTCGTAATCGGACAGATGGGCGCTGCCTACCCCGAGCTCGTCGAGCACCGGGGGCAGATCCGGCGCGTCCTGACCGAGGAGGAGGAGCGTTTCGCCGAGACGCTCGAGCGCGGCCTCAAGCTGTTCGATGAAGCCGCTGCCCGGGGCGAGATCGGCGGCGAGGAGGCGTTCGTCCTGCAGGCGACCTACGGCTTTCCGATCGAGCTGACCGTCGAGCTCGCTCGCGAGCGTGGCCAGACCGTGAACCTGGAGGAGTTCGAGCGCGAGATGGCGCGGCACCGCGAGATCTCCCGAGCCGGCGCGGTCGGCGCGCCCGAGGCGAAGCCGCTCCCCGGCCGGGGCGAGTTCGTCGGCTACGAGCGGACCGAGGTCCTGACCGCGATCATCGCGCTCGAGCCGCGCGGGGAGGGCCTCTTCGACGCGAAGCTCGAGCGGTCGCCCTTCTACCCGGAGGGGGGCGGCCAGGTCTCCGACCTCGGCTTCATCGAGAACGAGGCCACGGGGGCCCGCGCGGAGCTCGTGCAGGCGATCCGCTTCGGCGACGACCAGGTGCTGCGGTTCCAGGGGGAGGGGTTCACGGTCGGCGAGCGCGTCCGGGCGGTCGTGCCGTGGTCGGTGCGCTTCCCGACAATGGCCAACCACACCGCGACCCACCTGCTCCACCAGGCCCTGCGCGAGGTTCTCGGCGAGCACGTCCGCCAGGCCGGCTCAGCCGTTCGCCCCGACAAGCTCAGGTTCGACTTCACCCATCCGCAGGCCCTGAGCACCGAGGAGCGCGCTGAGGTCGAGCGGCGGGTCAACGAGATCGTGTTCGAGAACCGGCCCGTCCGCGCCTTCGTGACGCCGATCGCCGAGGCCCGCAAGCTGGGCGCGATGATGCTGTTCGGCGAGAAGTACGGCGAGGAGGTCCGGGTGGTCGAGGTCGACGGCTACTCGCGCGAGCTCTGCGGCGGCACCCACGTCAGCTCGACGGCGCAGGTCGGCCCCTTCGTGATCCTCTCCGAGAGCTCCGTGGGTGCGGGCGCTCGCCGGATCGAGGCAGTGACCGCGGGCGAGGCCTTCGCCTACCTGCGCGAGGGCGCCGAGGAGGCCGAAGAGCTCCGGACCGAGCTCGCGCGGGCGAGGAAGCAAGCGGAGCGGAGGCCTGCCGCGGCCAGGGAGGCCAAGGTCGAGCCCAAGACCGAGGCCGAGATCGCCGGCGTCAACCTCTACGTCGGCCGGATGAGCGACGTGGCGATGGACGTCCTTCTGGCCGAGTCGGACCGGATCAAGCAGGAGCGCCAGCCGGCAGCCGTCGTCCTCGGCTCGAACGAGGACGGGCGCGTCCACCTCGTCGCGAACTTCGACCGCTCGCTGGAAGGCAAGGTCGACGCCGTCGCGGTGATCAAGGCCGCCGCGGCCGAGGTCGGCGGTGGCGGGGGCGGCCGCTCGACGATGGCACGGGCCGGGGGCAGCAACCCGGAAAAGCTCGGGGCCGCCCTCGAGAAGGCCGAGGAAGCCCTGCGGGCAGCCCTTCAGTGAAGGTCCTGGCGCTCGACTACGGCTCCGCGCGAACGGGTGTCGCGGTCTCCGACCCCACCGGGACGCTGGCCCGGCCGGTCGCTGTGATCGAGCGGGCGGGCTCGCCGGCCGGCCTCGACGAACTCGTCACGTTGATCCGGGCCGAGGGCGCCGAGCGCGTCGTCGTCGGGCTGCCGTTGACGCTGGCAGGCGAGCGCGGCGAGCAGGCGCTCGAGACCGAGCGGTTCCTGGACGTGCTCCGAAGGGCGCTGGACGTGCCGGTCGAGGGCTTCGACGAGCGTTTCACCACCGACCTCGCCGGGCGCGACCCCGGGGACCGTAAGCTCCCCGAGGATGCCCGCGCCGCCGCCCATCTCTTGACGAGCTACCTCGCGTGGTCCAGCCGAGGCGCGGAGTAATCCCGCCGCAGCCTCGCCGCCCCGAGCGGTACCGCCCGCCCCGGGGCGTCGTCATCCGGCGCCGGCTGGTCGCCGTCGGTGTCCTCCTGGCGGCGCTGATCGGGCTCGGCTTCGCGATCGCGGGCATCCGCGGCAGCGGACAGAAGAAGACCCAAACGACGGCGCTCACTGCGCCGAGACCGTTCAGGATCGTCTTCCCGGAGGGCTTCACCCGCCGGGAGATGGCGGCTCGGGTGAAGGCCGTTGCCGCGATCGCCGCCCACGAGCGGGGCAAGACGCCTGCCCTGAACGAGCGGGGCTACCTCGCGGCCACGACGGGGAAGCGCTTGATCTCCGGCTTCGGGCGCCGCGCGTTCGAGGGCTTCCTCTTCCCCGCCACCTACCAGTTCACGCGGCGAACGACCTCGGCGCAGCTCGTCGCGGCGCAGCTGAAGGCCTTCCGCCGGGCCTGGGCGACGGTCGACCTCGGCTACGCCCGCTCGAGGCAGCTGACGCCCTACGACGTGCTCACGATCGCCTCGATGGTCGAGAAGGAGGCCGTCGCTCCCGACGAGCGGGCCAAGATCGCGCGCGTGATCTACAACCGCCTGCACGATCGGATGAAGCTCGGGATCGACGCGACGATCCGCTACGGCTTCAACGTGCCGGGGACCCAGTCGCTGCTCGAATCGCAGCTCACCTCGAACAGCCCCTACAACACGCGCGTTCGCTTCGGCCTGCCGCCGACGCCGATCGCGAACCCGGGACTCGCCTCGATCCAGGCCGCCGCCCACCCGGCTCCAGGGCCATGGCTCTACTACGTCGCTGCGCCCGACAAGGTGCACTCCTTCTTCACCGCGAGCGCGGCCGCCTTCGAGAGCTACAAGCGCACGCACGGCTACAAGTGATCTCGGGCGAGACAAGGCTCGTCGCGCTGCTGGGGCAGCCGGTGGCCGACTCGCTCTCGCCGCGGATGCAGAACGCCGCCTTCGCGGCGAGGGCGCTCGACTGGGCCTACGTCGCCTGCGAGGTAGCGCCGGAGCGGCTCGGCGAGGCGGTGCGGGGGCTCGTCGCCCTCGGCTTCGCGGGCGCGAACGTGACGAGGCCGCACAAGGTGGCTGCCGCTGCGCTCTGCGACGAGGCGGAGGACGGGTCCGTCAACACGCTCGTCTTCGACGCGGGCCGCGTGCTCGGCTTCAACACCGACCGGGAGATCGTGGCCGGGATCGAGAGCCGCAGCGTCTGCCTGATCGGGGCAGGCGGCGCCGCTCAGGCCCTGCGGCCGGCTCTTCGGGGCGAGGTACGCGTCTTCTCGCGGAGCGGTGAGTGGCCGCCAGAGGCCGAGGGCGCCGACCTGGTCGTCAACGCAACCCCCGTCGTGGACGAGCCGCTCGTCGAGCTGCGACCAGAGCACAAGCTCGTCGATCTCGCCTACCGCCCCGACGGAAGAGCGACCGCGCTCGTCGCCGCGGCGCGGGAGCTCGACCTCGCGCTCGTCGTCGACGGGCTCGAGGCGCTCGTTCGCCAGGGCGGGGCCTCCTTCGAGCGGTGGACGGGGCTCAGCCCGCCGCGCACGGTCATGCGCGGCGCGCTGAGCGTGTAGGCGAAGCGCATCCAGTCCCGCGCAGAAGGTCACGATCCGCTTTCCACGAGCACAGGCTCCGTGTCTCGAGCTCGCTCGCCGAGCCGGGCGTCCGGCACGATGCCCAGCGGCGCCGCCTGCGAGCAGCACGAGCCGCGCGAGTTCGCGCATAGGCTTTCCGGCATGGGCCTGAGCCTCGTCACCGCGGGCGAGTCGCACGGCCCCTCGCTCGTCGCGATCCTGACTGGCCTGCCGGCCGGACTCGGGCTCGATCGCGCCGCGATCGACGAGGATCTCCGTCGGCGCCAGCAGGGCTATGGTCGAAGCCCCCGTCAGCAGCTCGAGCGGGACGAGGTTCAGGTGCTCGCGGGGTTGCGGCACGGCCGCACCCTGGGGACGCCGCTCGCGCTCGTCGTCCCGAATCGAGATCACAAGAACTGGTCCTGGGGGATGAGTCCCTGGCTGCCCGCGGGGGAGCCGGAGGGCAAGGGACAGCACGCGGTCACGCTGCCTCGGCCCGGGCACGCCGACCTCGCGGGCGCGCAGAAGTTCGGGCTCGAGGACGTGCGCGATGCGCTCGAGCGGGCGAGCGCCCGCCAGACCGCCGTGGCGGTGGCCGCGGGGGCGGTCGCAAAAGCGCTCCTGCTGGAGCTCGGGATCGAGGTGCGAGGAGAAGCTCGGCCCGAGGGCGGAGCCGATGAGGCGGCGGTCGAGGCCGCGCGGGCAGACCGAGACACACTGGGCGGGGTTGTCGAGGTGCGGGCGAGCGGGGTGCCGCCCGGGCTTGGCTCCTACGCGACGAAAGAGGAGCGGCTCGACGCCAGGCTCGGGGCCGCGCTCCTCGGCATCCAGGCGGTCAAGGGCGCCGAGATCGGCAGCGGCTTCGAGCTCGCGGGTCTTCGCGGCTCCGAGGCCCATGACGAGCTCGTCTCCGACGAGCGGGGGCTCCATCGGACGACGAACCGCGCGGGCGGGATCGAGGGGGGCGTCACGAACGGCGAGGAGGTCGTCGTTCGGGCGGCGATGAAGCCGCTGCCGACCCTGATGCGCCCGCTCGCCTCGGTCGACCTGCAAACGGGGGAGCCCGGCGACGCGCTCGTGGAGCGAAGCGACGTCTCGGCGGTCGAGGCGCTCGCGGTCGTCGCCGAGGCAGCGGTCGCCTGGGAGCTCGCGCGCGCTGCACGCGAGAAGTTCGGCGGCGATGCGCTCGGCGACATGATCGCCGCCTTTCGCGCCTACCTGGAGCGGATCGCCTGGCAACCGCGCTAGACCGCCAGCTCGCACTCGTCGGCTTCATGGGAGCCGGCAAGTCGACGCTCGGCGCCGAGCTGGCCGAGCGGGTCGGCCGCCGCTTCGCCGACCTCGACCGCGAGCTCGAGGCGCGAAGCGGCCGCTCGATCGCCGAGCTCTACGACGCGGGTGAGGCGGCGTTCCGCCGCCAGGAGGCGGAGCTGACCTGCGAGCTACTCGAACGCCGCGAGCCTCTCGTGCTCGCGCTCGGCGGCGGCGCCGTCAGCGCTGCCCAGGTCCGCGCCTGTCTGCGCGAGCGAGCGCTGACGCTGCTCGTCAAGGTGGACGTCGACGAGGCCTGGGCGCGCGTCCGGGACTCGGGCAGGCCGCTCGCTCGCGACCAGGCCGCCTTCCAGAGCCTGTACGCCGAGCGGCTGCCGCTCTACCGGCAGGTCGCCGATGCGGCGGTGCGTGACGGCGACGACGCCGTCCTCGCCGCGGGTGGGATCGAGCTCGAGCCCGGCGCGATCGCCCGTCTGGCCGAGCTCTCGCCGCAGCAGGTCGAGCTCGTCAGCGACGAGCGGGTGCTCGAGCTCCACCGGCCGCCGCTCGACGTCCCCATCCACGTGCTCCGGCAGGGCGAACAGGCGAAGACGGCCGGCTCGGTCGAGCGCCTGTGGCGCGAGCTCCGGCTCGATCGCTCCGGAACGCTGGTGGCGCTTGGAGGTGGCTGCGTCACCGACGTGGCCGGATTTGCCGCCGCCACCTACCTGCGCGGAATCGACTGGCTGCCGGTGCCTACGACGCTCGTCGGGCAGGTCGACGCCGCGATCGGCGGCAAGACGGCGATCAACCTACCCGAGGCCAAGAATCTCGTCGGGGCCTTCCATTGGCCGTCGCGGACCCTGATCGACCCCGAACTCCTGCGAACGCTCCCGGACAAGGAGCGCCGGGAAGGGATGGCGGAGGTCGTCAAGACGGGCCTACTGGCCGGCCAGGCGCTCTGGGAGCTGCCCGAGGAGGAGCTCGTCCGAAGCTGCGCTGCCTTCAAGACGGCGCTCTGCCTTCGCGACCCCGACGACCGCGGTCCGCGGCAGCTCCTCAACCTGGGTCACACCTTCGCGCACGCGCTCGAGGCCGCAGCGGACTACGACTCGGTCAGCCACGGCCAGGCGGTCGCGCTCGGCCTGCTGGCGGCGCTCCGCCTCTCCGGTCGGCCCCAGGACGCTGTCCGCGAGCTGCTCGCGCCGCGCCCTGTGCGGGCCGACCGCGAGCGCGCCTGGCAGGCGCTGCAGCGAGACAAGAAGTCGAGCGGCGGCGAGCTGACCCTCGTTCTCCTCGGAGCAGAGGGCGCCTACACGGCGCCCGTGCCCGCGCCCGAGGTTCGGCGGGCACTCGACGAGCTGATCGCGGATTAGAGTGGGTCGGTGCGGGTCGCCGTCCTGAATGGGGTCAACCTGGACGTGGTCGGGCGGCGCAACCCCGAGCTCTACGGCGGCTTGAGCCTCGGCCAGCTCGAATCCCAGATCTACGACTGGGCCCGCGAGCTCGGCCTCAGCGTCGAGTGCAGCCAGACGAACAGCGAGGGCGAGTTCGTCGACCTGTGCCACGACGCGCTCGACTGGGCCGGAGGAGTCGTCCTGAACCCGGGCGCTTGGACCCACTACAGCTACGCGATCCGCGACGCCGTAGAGCTCTTCAGCGCGCCCGTCGTCGAGGTGCACCTCTCGAATATCGACGAGCGCGAGGAGTGGCGGCGGCGGTCAGTGATCTCCGATCTGGCCGCGAAGCGGATCATCGGCAAGGGCCCCGACGGGTACCGTGAGGCGCTCGACTACCTGGCGAGGAGCGGATGAAGGAACGAATCGAACGGCTACGGCAACACCTTGAGGAGCCGCTGCTCGTCACGGGGCCGGCCAATGTCCGCTACCTGACCGGCTTCGTCAGCTCGAACGTGTCGCTCCTCGTCGACCAGGAGCAGGTGCAGCTCTTCACGGATTTTCGCTACGCCGAGGCCGCCCGTCAGGTCCCGGACGTCGAGTTCGTCGAAACCCGGCGCGAAACGATCATGCACATGGCCGAGCTCCTGTCGGGCCGGTTCGGGTTCGAGAGCGCGCACCTGAGCTACCGCTCCTACGAGCTTCTTCGCGAGGGCGGCCTGGAGCTCGTGCCGCGGGTTGGTCTCGTCGAGGCCCTGAGGGCGGTCAAGGACGACGACGAGCTGGAACGGATCCGTCGTGCGGCGACGATCACGGACGCGGCGTACGAGCGGCTGGCGCAGGAGCGCTTCGTCGGTCGCACGGAGCGCGAGCTTGCCTGGCGGATGAGCGAGCTCTTCCACGAGCTCGGCGCCGACGAGCCTGCCTTCGAGACGATCGTCGCCGCCGGTCCGAACGGCGCCCGCCCGCACGCCGATCCGGGGGACCGGGTGATCGAGGCCGGGACGACGGTCGTGATCGACGCCGGCGCCGCAGTCGCCGGCTACTGCTCCGACTGCACGCGGACGTTCGCGACCGGAGAGCTGCCGGGGGAGCTCGAGCGGGCCTATCAGGTCTGTCTCGAGGGGCAGCTCCAGGGGCTCGCGGCCGCGCGCGCGGGGACGGAGGCGAAGGCGACGGACGCGGCGGCGCGCGAGGTGATCGCCGCGGCGGGCTTCGGCGACAAGTTCGGCCACGGGCTCGGCCACGGGGTCGGGATCGACGTCCACGAGGCGCCGAGGCTCGCCACGACCTCGACCGACACGCTCGCCGCCGGGAACGTGGTCACGATCGAGCCCGGCATCTACCTCGAGGGGCTGGGCGGCATCCGGATCGAGGATCTCGTCGTCGTCACCGACGGCGAGCCGGAGGTGCTCTCGAGCTTTCCGAAAGAGCTGACGGTCGTCAGCTAACCTCCCCCGCCGATGGCGGAGGTCGTCAACACCAACCAGTTCCGAAACGGCATGCACATCGAGCTCGACGGTGGCGTCTGGCGGATCATCGAGTTCCAGCACGTGAAGCCCGGCAAGGGCGGGGCATTCGTGCGGACGCGGGTCAAGAACCTCGACTCGGGCGCCGTCGTCGATCGCACCTTCCGCGCGGGCGAGAAGTTCCCGCGCGTGCACACCGAGGTCAAGAACATGCAGTACCTGTACGAGTCGGGTGACGAGGTCGTTTTCATGGACCAGGAGACCTACGAGCAGACGACCCTCTCGCGTGAGTCGGTCGCCGAAGCGATCGAGTTCCTCGAACCCTCATCGGGCGTCCAGATGCTGACGGTCGACGGCCAGCCCGCGGGAGTGCAGCTGCCGGCCTCGGTCGAACTGACCGTCGCGGAGACCGAGCCCGGAGTGCGGGGCGACACCGTCTCGAACGTGACCAAGCCGGCGAAGCTCGAGACGGGCGCGACGGTGCAGGTGCCGCTGTTCGTGAACCCGGGCGACCGGATCAAGGTCGACCCGCGCGAGCGGCGCTACATCTCGCGGGCGTAGTCCGTCGCGCGGGAGCGATCCCAGAGACGCGACCCCTCCCAGGCAATCCTGCGAAGACGAGGGGGCGAGCCGAGCGCTCGCCGGATCCGGTCGGTCGCGGTGACCGATCCAGCAGGTGAATGCAACTTGTCGTTCCGAGAGGCGGGTATCGAGCGTGTTAGGCCGCGTCTGCTGCCTGTGCGAGTTGAGTTAGCGCGGCGAAGAAGTCCGGCGATTGGCCTCTGAAGAGGCCGTTTGCGGTCAGGGCCCTGGCCGCGCCCATCGCCGCCCCCTTTGTCTCGGTGGGCCGGATGATCGAGCAGACGGGGAACCTACGATCGAGGAAGCTCGTCGGCTCGGGCATGATCAGGTTGGTCTGGAAGTCCTCACCGCCAAAGGGCGGGGCGTTGAGGTCGGGGAAGACCAGCCCGTTGGTGGGGTCGGTCAAGGCAGGTGCGTTGCCGGCCTTGTCGTGCCACGTCTGGAAATGTGCTGTCTCGGTGGGGCCGATGCTGAGCAGGATCCGCAATACCTCCGGGTCGGTCACGCGCTGCGCCAGCGACGGGTAGAGGCTCGTGCCGCCCTGTTCGATGAACGCAAAATGGAAGCCGGCCGTATTGGCGATCGCCTGCAGGTGATCCGCGGGGCGAAGGTCACGATCGCTGCGAGGAATGGCCGGAAACTCGCCGGCACTCAGACCCGGCACGGCTTGTGGGAACGTGTCGCCGAAGTCGGGGTTGCCGGTGCGGCTGCGATAGCGCGTCCACCAGCTCGTGTCGACTGTGAGCCGCATCAGGTTGGTCAGCCGCTTGATCTTCTGGGCTCCGGTCGCCTTGCTGCCGGGCAGAGTCCGAAAGCGATCCAGGTTGACGGGCTCCGCGCCCCTCGAGGTGAGGTAGGCGTTGATGAAGCTGAAATGCGTGAATTCATCCTCGGTGTTGTCATGGATGTATTGAGGCATGTCGCCGTCCAGGACCTGCAGGGCGGCCGTGTAGGCTGCGCTGCCGCTGCCTCCCGGGACTTCGCTGTCCTGGACGCCGCCGAGTTCGTTGTACTGCTGCCAGGCATCTGTCTCGATGATTTCCGCGGCCGCCAGGAAGCGCAGGATCGCCGCATCACCAGGGGTGAGAGCGGTACTTGCGAACGCCGGTGCGGCACCCGCAAGCAGCCGCCCCGCGGCGAGAGTCCCGGCTCCGGCCGCGAGTCCCCCGACGAGGAACGAACGTCGGCTAGTTGAATGGCCCGACTGAGTCGAGGTCTGCTCCATGACCTCCTCCTTCCGAGTTCTGCGCGCGTGAGAGACTGTGGACGCTGCGGGGCACCGCAACGTCCCAACTGTGAGGTGCGCGCGGGCAGGGCTTCGCCGGCTGGGCGCCAGAGGCTTCGCCGACAGGCATTCTGTCCGCCCTACGAGGCCCGTCAGAGGCCGGATGTACAGCCTGTAAGGCAGCTCACATTTCTCGCCACCTCTTTCCTCCTCCGGTGAAGCGGCGAATCCGGGCCGTCGCGTGGGGGCGTATTTCCGATCGAGGTGGAAGCCGACCTCCCTCTAGGTGATTCGGCGCTTGAGAGCGCCAAGCTCGCGCGACTGCTCGCGCTTTGCCCGCGGCTCGTCCTGCGCGCAGGGGACGTTCGAGGCGCGAGCGACTTCCCGGACGCGAAGCTGCTCCTGGTCGAGAAGGGTACCGTCGTAGTCGCATCCGGCGCCTCGGCGAAAAGACGGATCGCGTTTGGCTTCTGCTCGCAGGGAATGCTGCTCTTGCCGCCCCGCCTGGATGAACAGCTGGCGGCTGTCGCAGACTCGGCCGTGCTCTCGGTCACGCGAGCCGTCGAGCTCAGGCTGCTCCAGCTACCGCGGGCGGCAGAGGCGATCGTCGATTTGCTGCTCGAAGCGCTGCGTGAGCAGCAAGAGAGCCTCGCCCAGTTCGCGAACGTCGAGCACGTCGAACGCGTGCGAGGGAAACTCCTCCAGCTCGCCCGCCGGCACGGCGTCGTGGTAGCGGACGGCATACGAGTCGAGCTACCGCTGACGCACGCGTTGCTCGCCCAGGCTGTCGGCTCCGCGCGCGAGACCGTCACCTCGGCGCTGAGAACCCTCGAGCGGGACGGTTTCCTTGTCCGCGAGGGCCGTCGGTACCGGCTCATGATCTCCCCGGAGATCTTCCCCGCGGGCGGATGCTGCTTCGCGTCTGGAAACAGTTGGCGAAAGGGCATCCGCCCTTCTGCCTAAGATTGGCGTGTTTTGGGCTTTGCCCGCTGGCGTGTTCCCTGTAGACCAACCTGAGCCCACGCGGGCCGGAGCGCTTCGCCAATCTCTCCTTCTGAGGCTGGGGTCGGCGCGGACCGAATCTGAGAGTTCACCGCGCGGGTTTCCTGGCCACCCAGTCGGTGACCTAAGCGTTGCCGAGAGTCGGGGAAGACGAGGACCACGGGCAGCCTCGCCGCGGCAAACGACTCGGTAAGGTCTCGGCGCCATGCCCGCGCTCGTCGATACGACGATCCGGCTGCTGTCCCAGGAGCCGCTCGCGGGCCGCATCCCGACCGCGGAGCTCCTGCGGCTTGCGGAAACACTCGACCGGGCCGGCTTCGCCTATCTCGAGGTCTCCGGCGGCGGTGTCTTCGACAGTGCCGTCCGCCGTGGCGTCGAGAGCCCCTGGGAGCGGATCCGCGCGCTCAAGGCGCGCACGCAGACGCCATTGGCGATGGCGCTCCGGGGGCGCTTCCTGGTCGGCTCGCGACCGGTTGGGGCCGACTTCGTGCGCCGCTTCGTCGCCTCGGCCGCGGAGAGCGGGATCGACGTCTTTCGCCTCCACGACCCCCTGAACGACGTCTCCAACCTACGGGAGGCCGGCGAGGCGATCACCGGTGCCGACCGCGAGTTCGACGCGGGGCTCGTCTACGGCTCCGGGCACCCCGGTGAGACGGAGGACCTGGTCGAGCAGGCGAAGAAGCTGCCGGAGCTCGGCGCGGCGCGGATCCTCCTCCACGATCCCTCAAGCGCGCTCGAGCCGCACCGCGCACACGAGCTCGTCGGCGTCCTCCGGGAGGCAAGCGGCCTGCCAATCGGCCTCTATAGCCAGGGGGCGGCCGGAAACGCCCTCGCCTCTGCCCTCGAGGCCGTGCGGGCCGGCTCCGATCTCGTCTCGTGCGCGGTCTACCCGATCGCCCTGACGCTCCACCGCGTCTCCGGCGAGGGCCTGGCGACGGCTCTCTCCGGTCTCGGTCAGGACGCCGGGGTCGACGTCGAGGCGCTCTGGAGCGCCTCGGAGCTCGTCGACGAGTACCTGGGCGACGAACCGGTGCCGCCGCTCTCGCCGAGGATCGCGGTCCGCGCCGCCGAGCACCGGTTGCCGCCGGGTCTCGTGGCGGCGCTCGACACGCACCTACGGGCCCAGGCGGCCGGCGACCGGCTCGGGGAGGTGCTCGAGGAGCTCGCGCGCGTGCGCGAGGAGGCCGGCTGGCCGCCGCTGGCCGCGCCGATCGGCCAGATTCTCGGCTCCCAAGCCCTGCTGAACGTGCTTTCGGCCACGCGTTACCAGACGGTCATCGACGAGCTCAAGGCGCTCCTCGAGGGGCGCTACGGCTCCCCGCCCGGGGAGATCGATCCGACAGTTCGGCGGGCGGTCGAGCTGCTCGCGGAGCCCGCGAGTGGTGGCAAGGCGGAGGCTCCTGTCGATCTCGAGCGGCTGCGCGAGGAATCTCAAGACATCGCGACGAGCGACGAGGAGGTGCTGCTCCTGGCGCTCTTCGGCGACGAGGCGCGGCCGCTGCTCGAGGCGATCAGGGGCCGCCACCGGGGCGAGGACGCGCTCTCGGCGGGCGGCATCGACCAGGCGCGCGCGGAGCGGATCCGCGAGCTCGTCCGGATCGTCCAGGAGTCGGGGGTGGGGGAGGTCACGATCGAGGAAGGCGGGATGCGGGTGTCCGTCCGCAAGACGCCCGAGCCGTCCGAGAGCGCGCTCGCCCCGGGGGGTGGGGAGCTGCCTGCGCCCGAGGATGAAGAGGCGCTGGCGGCGCCCGGCCCTCCCGCCGACGGGGTGATCCGGGTCGAGGCGCCGATGGTCGGCACCTTCTACCGCGCCCCGCAGCCGGGCGCGCCGCCGTTTGTGGAGGAGGGTGACGCGGTTGCGGCCGGGCAGACGCTCTGCATCCTCGAGGCGATGAAGCTGATGAACGAGGTCAAGGCCGAGGCCGAGGGCATCGTCCGTGCGATTCACGCCCGCAACGCGGAAGCCGTCGAGTACGGTCAGCTGCTCTTCGAGCTCGAACCCGTGAACGGCCGGCCGCTCGGGCTATAGCCGTGTTCTCGCGCGTCCTCGTAGCCAACCGTGGCGAGATCGCCGTCCGGGTGATCCGCGCCCTGCACGAGCTCGAAGCCGAGGCCGTCGCCGTCTACTCGACCGCGGACGCCGGCTCCCTGCACGTTCGGCTGGCCGACCGCGCGGTCTGTATCGGCCCCGCGCCTGCCGCCCGCAGCTACCTGAACATCCCCTCCGTCGTCGCCGCGGCCGAGACGACCGGCTGCGAGGCCGTGCATCCGGGCTACGGCTTCCTCGCCGAGAGCCCGGCCTTCGTCTCGGCCTGCGAGGAGAACGAGCTCGTCTTCGTCGGTCCGCCGGCCGAGGTGATGGCCCGGATGGGCGACAAGGTGAAGGCAAAGCGGGAACTCGCCGCGGCGGGCGTGCCGCTCGTGCCGGGGAGCGAGGGCGAGGTCGAGCCAGGCGAGGCGCGCTCGGTTGCGGCCGAGCTCGGCTATCCCGTCCTGCTCAAGGCGGCGGCCGGCGGCGGCGGCAAGGGGATGCGGGTCGTGGACCGAGAGGAGGAGCTCGAGCGATCGTTCCAGACCGCCGCGGCGGAGGCCGAGGCGTCCTTCGGCGACCCGAGCCTCTACCTCGAGAAGCTCGTCCGGCCCGCCCGGCACGTGGAGATCCAGGTACTCGCCGATGGCCAAGGCAATCTGCTGACGCTCGGCGAGCGCGAGTGCTCGATCCAGCGCCGTCACCAAAAGCTGATCGAGGAGTCGCCCTCGGCCGCTCTCTCGGCCGAGACGCGAGAGGCGATGGAGGAGGCGGCCGAGCGGGCAGCGCAGCGGATCGGCTACCGAAACGCCGGCACGTTCGAGTTTTTGCTCGGGCCCGACCAGAGCTTCTACTTCATCGAGCTGAATGCCCGGCTGCAGGTCGAGCACCCGGTCTCCGAGCTCGTGACCGGGATCGACCTCGTCCGGGAGCAGCTCCGCGTCGCCGCGGGCGAGCGTCTCTCCGCGGCCGGCCGCGCAGCGCGCCGCGGCCACGCGATCGAGGTCCGGATCAACGCCAAGGACCCGGCGCGCGATTTCGCGCCGGCCCCGGGGCTGATCACCGCTTTTCGGCCGCCACTTGGCCCGGGCGTTCGGCTGGACACCTTCATCGAGGACGGCTACACGGTGCCGCCCTTCTACGACTCGCTGCTCGGCAAGCTGATCGTCTGGGACGAGGACCGCCCGGGCGCGATCGCCCGGGCCCTCCGGGCGCTCGGCGAGCTCGTCGTCGAGGGAGTACCCACGACCCGCGAGGCGGCGATCGAGATCCTGCGCACCGAGGAGTTCTCGAGCGGGCGCTACTCGACCTCGTTTTTCGAGGAGACGGGGCGGCGCCTGAGCGCCCTTGGCGCCGGATGAGCGAGGAGCTCCTACTCGAGGAGGCGAGCGGCACGATCTCGATCCCTGCCGCGACGCTCGCGCGCCTCGTCGTCTCGGCGGCGGAACTCGTCGACGGCGCCCGCGTCCGCCGCCCGCGGCGCGCGGTCGAGATCTCCCTCGCTGAGGGCGGCGCCGCGGTCTCGCTTCAGCTGGCCGTCCGCTACGGCGCGGTCCTGCCCGAGCTGACCCGGGCCGTCCAGGAATCCGTCGGCCGTACCCTGCACGAGATGTGTGGCCTCGAGGTTCGAGGCGTGGACGTCTCTGTCGAGGAGCTCGTCGAGCGATGACGCTCAGCCGCCGCGCCTCGCGCCGCACCGCCTTCTTTCTCCTCTACCAGTGGGATGTGACCGGGCAGCCGCTCGCCTCGCTCTACGAGGGCGAGGTCGACGAGTTCGCGCGCGAGACCGCCGAGGCCGTCTCGGCGCGCGTGGCGGAGCTCGATGCCCGGATCACCGCCGCGGCCGAGAGCTGGACGGCCGACCGACTCGGCGCCGTCGAGCGGAACATCCTGCGCTTGGCGGCCTACGAGCTCGAGACGGGGAGCGTGCCCCTCGAGGTCGCGATCGACGAGGCCGTGACTCTGGCCAAGCGGTATGCGAGCGAGGATGCCGGACGGCTCGTGAACGGGATCCTGGGCCGGATCGCCCGCGAGCAAGAGGTCGCGTGAACTCTGAAGACGCCTTGAAGCGAGCCGAGAGCCTCCTCGAGCGGCTCGAGCGGACACGGCAGGAGCTCGAGTCGACCCAGGATCCAGACCGGGCGATCGAGATCCTCTCCGAGCTGGCGGAGATCGCGAAAGAGGTCGAAGTGGAGCTCACTCGGGCGAAGAAGGAGGCAGGAGAATGAGCTCGCCGGAGGAGCTGCTCCGCCTGATCGAGTTCTACCTCGAGGAGCTCGCGCTGACGCCGGAACTCGGCGGGCTCGCCGAGCCGATCCGCTATGCGGTCTCCGGCGGCGGTAAGCGAATTCGGCCGCTCCTTTGCCTGGCGAGCGGGGAGGCGGCGGGCTGCGAGGCCGAAGCCCTCCTGCCGGCCGGGGCGGCGCTCGAGCTCGTGCACAGCTTTTCGCTCGTCCATGACGACCTGCCCGCGCTCGACAACGACGAGCTGCGGCGCGGGCGGGCAAGCACGTGGGCCCAATTCGACGAGGCGACGGCGATCCTCGCGGGGGACGCCCTACTGGCGGAAGCATGCCGGCTCGCGCTCTCGTACCCGAGTCCGAACGTGGCGCGCGAACTCGTCCAGGCGACGCTCGGGATGATCGGGGGCCAGCACGTCGACACGAAGGGCCTGAGCGACGATCTCGAGGCGGTCCACCGCCTGAAGACCGGCCGGCTCTTCTATGCCTCGGTCGTCTGTGCCCTCTGGGTGGCCGGACTGCCGGAGCCCGAGCAAGCGCCCTGGCGTGCGTTCGCTGAGGAGCTCGGTCTGCTCTTTCAGGCCGTTGACGACATTCTGGACGGAGACGGCTACGTGTTGAGCCACGGGGAGGAGGGAGCCCGCCGCATCGCGGACGAGGCCGCGGGCCGCGCCTACGCGCGCCTCGCCCAGATCGATGCGGACACCTCGGTCCTAGAAGAGATCGTCAGCGGCCTGGCAACGCGGACAGCCTGAACCCTCGGCTTCGAAGCCCCCTAGAGTTCGTCGGCGAGCAGGTCGAGCAGCAGACCGTCCCGCCAGCGGCCGCTCGGGTCCCGCCAATAGCTCCGTAGGACACCGACTTGCCTGAAGCCGACCGCCTCGTAGGCGCGGATCGCCTGCTCATTGTCTCGCGCGGGGTCGATCGTCAGGCGGTGGTGGCCGCGCTCGGCGACGAGCCAGCGCGCAAGCGTCCGAACGACGTCTCGGCCGAGCCCGCGGCCGTGGAGTGACGAGGTCAGAAACAGGTCGATGCTGGCGTGCTTGAAGTCGCCCTCGCCGGGCTCGGAGAACTGGGCGAGTCCGACTAGCGCTCCCTCGTGTTCGACCGCGAAGCCGGTCTCCTCCTCTTTCCCCTCGGCCAGCGCGAGCACGTAGTCGGCTGTGACCGTGCCCCACCAGCGAGCGACATCCGGCTCCGAGCCGATCTCGACGAGGCGCGGCACGTCACCCGGCTCGAGCGGGCGCAGGAGCACGTGTTCTCCCTTCAGGATGGCCACGACCGCGATCATAGGAGCGTGAAGAAACGCCTCGACCTTCTCCTCGTCGAGCGCGGGCTGGCCGAGAGCCGAGCGCAGGCCCAGGCACTGATCCTCGCGGGCAGGGTCCCCGGCCACGAGAAGCCGGGTGAGCAGGTGGACGAGTCCGAGCCAATCGAGGTCACCGGCGGCGACCCGTACGTGTCGAGAGGTGGAGTCAAGCTCGCGAATGCCCTCGATGCCTTTGCGGTCTATCCGGGCGGGGCCAACTGCCTCGACGTCGGCGCCTCGACCGGCGGCTTCACGGACGTCTTGCTCCAGCGGGGTGCCGCGCGCGTGATCGCGCTCGACGTCGGCTACGGGCAGCTGCATCCGCGGCTCCGCGCCGATCCTCGCGTCACCGTGCTCGAGCGGACGAACGCCCGCGCGGTCACGGAGCTTCCCTTTGCGCCTCAGCTCGTCGTCTGTGACGTCTCCTTCATCAGCGCGCGCACAGTGCTGCCGCCGCTGCTTCGCCTCGCCCAGAGCCCCTGGCAGGCGCTCATACTCGTCAAGCCGCAGTTCGAGGCGGGAGCGGCCTATGTCCGCGGCGGTGTGGTGCGGGATCGTGCGGTTCAGGCCCGCGTCTTGCGGGAGGTCGCCACTGCCGCGATCGAGTGGCAGGGCGAGACATCCGGGGTCGTAGACTCCGGGCTGCCAGGACCGAAAGGGAATCGTGAGTTCTTCCTTCACCTCGTCCAGCGAGACAACGCCCGACTCCGCCCCGAGCTCGAGGGGTGGATCGAACATGCAGTCGGCTGAGCGAGTGCGGCGCGTGGCAGTCGTCACCCACGGTGATGCCGCGACAGTCGCCGGTGCGCTCGTACGGCTGCAGCGCCTCGCCGAGTCGGCCGGAGTGGAGCTGACGGCGGGCGAAAACGAGGAGGCCGACCTCGCGGTCACGCTCGGCGGTGACGGCACGATGCTGCGAGCCTTCCACCGCTTCCTCGGCACCGGCGTCCCAGTGATCGGCGTCAACTTCGGCCGGGTCGGTTTCCTGACCTCGATCGAGGCAGACGAGCTCGAGGCCGGACTCCAGCGGGCGCTCGGGGGGGACTACGAAGTGATCGAGCTGTCGACCCTGGAGGTTCGGCTGGGCGAGGAGATGTGGCCGGCCGTGAACGACTGCGTCGCCACGAGTTCGACGCTCGGGCGGATGGTCGAGCTTGCCTATGCGCTCGGAGGCGAGGACCTCGGCGTCCTGCCCTGCGACGGCGTGATCTGCTGTACGCCCTCGGGTTCGACCGCGTACAACCTCTCGAACGGCGGCCCCGTACTCGTCTGGGGGCTCGATGCGATGGCTATTACCTTCGTCGCGCCGCATTCGCTGCACGCGCGGCCGCTGGTCGTGCCGAGAAGCCGCGAGCTTTCGGTCTGGAACCGGACAGACGGGGGATCCGTGACGGTGATCGTCGACGGGCACGCGGTCGGCTCGCTCGAACCCGGCGAGCGGGTCGACGTTCGCCTTGGCGACAGAAGCTCTCTGCTCGCCACGCTGCCGGAAGCGACGTTCTTCAGCCGCTACCGGGAAACATTCGGCTCCTGACCCGCGAGGGGCGCCGCCTGCGTTCGTCGTTTCTGCGCGGATCAAGCGCCTCTGCATGGGAACCGATCTCCTGCCGGAGCGACCCGGAGGCCTGGCTGCAAGCGCCGTAGTCGCATTCCGATGCCGTGCGTACCATCGGGTCCGGTGTTGCGCCGCCTGCGGATCAAGAACCTGGTCCTGATCAGGGACGCCGAGCTTGAGTTCGGACCGGGTCTGAACGCGATCACCGGCGAGACCGGCGCCGGCAAGACGATCCTGGCCCAGGCGATCGGACTCCTGCTCGGCTCCCGCGGCGACGCGGCGCTCGTCGGCTCCGACGGCGAGGAGGCCTACGTCGAAGCCGAGCTCGACCCGCCGGACGGTCTGCTCCAGGAAGACGGCCTGGAGGCGCTTCTCGAGCTTCGGCCCGCCGACGAGCAGGGGCTCGTCCTCGCCCGCCGAGTCTTTTCCGATGGCCGAACGCGCGCCTACGCCTGGGGACGTGCTGCGGCTCGTGACGATGTCGCGGCGGCGGCAGAACGGCTACTCGCGATGTCCGGCCAGTTCGAGCAGCGCCGACTCGCGCGCCCGGCGTACCAGCTCGACCTGCTCGATTCCTACTGCGGCGAGGGGCAGCTGCGCCGGCGCGCCGAAGCCAGGGGCGCGTGGCGGGAGTTGCAGGCTGCGACCCGACGCCACGAGGAACTCTCTCGTGACGCAACGGCGATCGGCGAGCGGCTGGCGGAGCTGCGCGCGCTCGTCGAGGACACCGCGGGGATGGAGCAGGGGGCCGAGGATGCCCTGCGGGCCGAGCGCGAGCGCCTGCGTCACCTGACCGAGCTCGTGTCCGGCGTCGGGGCGGCGGTCGAGGGGCTGACGCCCGAGGACGGTGCGGGCGCAGCTGCCCTCGTGGCCGCGGCCGAGCGCTCGCTGGCGCCACTCGAGTCGCTCGCGCCGGAATTGCAACGGACTGGCGACGAGCTGCGAGACGTCGAGCTGCGCCTGCGCGAGTCGGCCACGGATCTGCGGAGCTTCCTCGCCTCGCTCGAGGCCGAGCCGGACCGCCTGGAGCAGCTCGAGGGAGAGCTCGAACGGATCGCGACGGCGAAGCATCGCTTCTCCGCGTCGAGCTACGAGGAGCTGCTCACACGGGCCAGCGAGGCGGAGGCCGAGCTCGCTGCGCTCGAGAGCGGCTCGGATCCACTCGCCGCCAGCGCGCAGGCCCTCGAGGCGGCCAAGCTGCGGCTGGAAACGCTCGCGCGCGACTTGCGGCAGGCGAGGCGGGCGGCGGCGGAGTCGTTCGCGACGGCTGTCGCCGAGGAACTCGAGGGGATCGGTATCGGCGAGGGCGAGTTCCGGGTCGAGCTCGGCGAGCGCGATCTCGGCGCGACGGGGAGCGACACGGTCGCGTTCCTGATCCGGCCGAATGTCGGGCTGTTGTTTGCGCCGGTTGCGGAGACGGCGTCCGGCGGCGAGCTCTCGCGCATCGCCCTCGCGATCGCGGCGGTCGGCGGCGGCGAAACGCTCGTCTTCGACGAGATCGACGCCGGCATCGGCGGCCAGACCGCACATGCGGTCGGAGCCACGCTCGAACGCCTGGGAGAGCGCGCGCAGGTGGTGACCATCACGCACCTGCCCCAGATCGCGAGCCGCGCTCAACGCCACTTCCGGGTCGAGAAGCTCATGGGCGATCCGACGCATACGAGCATCGAGCCGCTCGTAGATTCGGAGCGGCGCAAGGAATTGGAACGGATGCTCGGAGGCCAGGAGTTCCTGGCCGCGGTCCAGAGCACCTAGCCTCCGCAGGTCAGGTTGGACAGCTCGGAGCGGGGGCGAGTCGAAACAGGGACGATGCGAAACGGAGATGCCGACCTACAGCGCGACCCGTGAGCTGATCGGCTCGCCGGAGACGGTCTGGGCCTTCCTTGCCGAGCCAACCAACCTCGCCGGCTGGTGGCCGGGGATCGGGGAGGTGGAACCCGACCGGCGCGGCCTCGCCCCCGGAGCGAGGTGGCGGATCCAGACACGGGGCCGGGCCAATGTCTTCATCGGCCGAAAGCCCGATGTGACCGGCTACCTGGTCTTCCTCGAGGTGCGCCGGCCCGAGCTCGCGACGTGGCAGTTCGTCGAGGGCAAGGTAGATGTCGAGCTTCGCCTGGCCGAGGTGTCGGCCGGCCGAACACGCGTCGAGCTGACGGTGAGCGCTCCGTTTCTCGGCGGACTCGGTCGGTCGCTGCCGCAAAGGGCCCTCTCACGGCTCCAGACACTCTGCCGGACCGGGGGCCAGGTTTGAGCCGACCGGCGAGCGATTCCCGACCCGTCTGAATCGGCGGCATTTGCCGTCCTGCTCGCCGCCTAGGATCTCGACGGGATGAGGGCTCTGCCAGATCGTGTGCGTGGGGCGCCGTGCTAGGTTTAGGTTCCGTGAAGTATTTGCGGGGTCGAGGCCTTACGGATGCGCTTCTTGGCCTCGCAACGGGCACCGCGGGAGCCGGCGAGGGACGCTCCCTTCCGATGCTGATCGGGGAGCAACCGCCCCGCGGTGAGACCGGCGCACTGGGGCGCCGGCCGTAGTGGCCTCACGGCCGCCGAAGTACGTCTTCGTCACCGGCGGCGTCGTCTCGTCTCTCGGCAAGGGGATTACCGCCGCCTCGCTGGGGCGGCTCCTCAAGGCTCGTGGCCTGAAGGTTCAGGTGCAGAAGTTCGATCCCTACATCAATGTCGATCCCGGCACGATGAGCCCCTTCCAGCACGGCGAGGTGTTCGTGACCGAGGACGGCGCCGAGACCGATCTCGACATCGGCCACTACGAGCGCTTCATCGACGAAAACCTCTCACGAAACTCGAACCACACGGCCGGTTCGATCTGGGAGCGCGTGATCCGCAAGGAGCGCCGCGGCGAGTACCTCGGCTCGACAGTGCAGGTGATCCCGCACATCACGAACGAGATCAAGGAGCGGATCCGCAGCGCCACCGAGACGAGCGACTGCGACGTCGTCGTCACCGAGATCGGCGGCACCGTCGGCGACATCGAGTCGCTTCCGTTCCTGGAGGCGATCAGGCAGTTCCGGCGGGAAGCGGGAGCGGAGAACATCTGCTACCTGCACGTGACGCTCGTGCCGTTCATCGACTCCGCTGGCGAGCTGAAGACGAAGCCGACCCAGCACTCCGTCAACGAGCTACGCCGGATCGGTATCCACCCGGACATCGTCGTCGCGCGCTCGAGCGACCCGCTCTCGCCCGACATCCGGGAGAAGATCGCCCTCTTCGCCGATATCGAGACCCGTGCCGTGATCTCGAACCAGGATGTCGCCGACCTCTACCTCGTTCCCTCGGCGCTCCAGGAGGAGGGATTGGACGCGCTCGTCTGCGAGCGGCTCGGCCTGCCGGCGCGGGAGGCAGACCTCGGTGAGTGGCTGCAGCTGACCGAACGAATCCGCGAGCGAAGAGGCGAGGTGCAGATCGCGCTCGTCGGCAAGTACGTCAAGCTTCAGGACGCCTATCTCTCCGTGCACGAGGCGCTGAACCACGCCGGCGTCCACCACGGCTGCTCGGTCAACGTGCGCTGGGTAGACGCGGAGGGAATGTCGTTCGAGGAGGCGCAGGCCGAGCTCGAGCAGGTCGACGGGGTGCTCGTTCCGGGCGGGTTCGGCTCGCGCGGCTGGGAGGGCAAGCTGCTTGCCTGCCGGGTCGCGCGCGAGCGCGGGATCCCCTACCTCGGCATCTGTCTCGGCATGCACGTCGCCGTCTCCGAGTTTGCCCGCCACGTCGTCGGGCTCGAGGGCGCCAACTCGACCGAAATGGACCCCGAGACGCCCTACCCGGTGATCGACCTGTTGCCCGAACAGAAAGAGATCGAGGATCTCGGCGGGACGATGCGGCTCGGCGCCCAAGCCGTCGAGCTGGCTGCCGAAACGAGGGCCAGGGCCAACTACGGCGAGCCGGTCGTGCACGAGCGGCACCGGCACCGCTACGAGGTGAACAACCATTTCCGGCCGCGGCTCGTCGAGGCCGGTCTCGTCGTCTCCGGCACGTTCCAGGAGCGACGGTTGGTCGAGATCATCGAGCTGCCCGACCACCCCTGGTTCGTGGCGAGCCAGTTTCACCCGGAGTTCAAGTCGAGACCGACGCGCCCGGCGCCGCTCTTCCGGGAGTTCGTCGGCGCCGCGCTCGAGCGCTCGCACGGCCGGCTCGCAGCAACCTACTCGGCGGGCCAGGCCGGCTAGAGCCGAAATCGGCCCTCTAAGATCGGGCTCGTGGAAGACGGGCTGCCCGAGGTCGCAAGGCTCTTCTTCGAGCTCGCGGCGCTGCCAAGCCCCTCGGGAGAGGAGCGAGCGGTCGCAGACCACGTTCGCGCGTATCTCCGCGACCTCGCGCTCGAGGTGGAAGAGGACGATGTCGGCTCGCGGATCGGCGCCACGATCGGGAACGTGTTCTGCCGCATCGAGGGCACGGGCGGTGGCATGCCGCTCTTTTTCTGCGCGCACCTCGACACCGTGCCGCCCGCGGGAGGGATCGAACCCGTCTTGAGCGACGGTGTGGTCCGAAACGGCGCTGGGACGATCCTCGGCGCCGACAACAAGGCCGCGGTCGCCTCGATGCTCGAGGCGACGCGGCGGCTCGTCGTGGAGCAGCGCCCACATGGCGGGATCGAGCTCCTGTTCACGCCGATGGAGGAGGTCGGCTTGCGGGGTGCAGAGGCGTTCGACGCGACGCGCCTGAAGGCTCGCGTCGGCTACGTCTACGATCACGCGGGCCCGGTCGGCGAGGTGATCCTCGGTGCCCCCTACCAGTGCAAGCTCGACGTCGTCTTCCGCGGACGTGCGGCTCACTCCGGCATGTATCCGGAGGAGGGCCGCTCGGCGATCGCGGCCGCGGCTCGTGCGATCGGAGATCTTCGCCTCGGCCGCCTCGACGAGGAGACGACAGCGAATGTCGGGCACATTCGGGGCGGGACCGCCCGCAACATCGTCCCGGACCGGTGCGAATTCTGGGCCGAGGCCCGCTGTCACGACGAGCACAAGCTCGGCGAGCTGATCGAGGAGATGCTGGAGACGGTGACCTTCGCCGCGCAGCTCGGCGAGTGCGATGTCGAGACGAGGGTCGTACCGGCGGCGAGAGGCTACCGCTTTCGCCGGGATGACTTGGCGGTGCGCTTGGCGGCCACGGCCCTGGCGCGTGCGGGCCTGCAGCCGAGCTACGGCCTGAGTGGCGGCGGTGCCGACGCGAACGTCTTCAACGAGCGGGGCCTGCAGTGCGTCAACCTCGCCAACGGGATGACGGACATCCACACTCCCGAGGAGCGGATCTCGGTCGAGGACCTCGAGCGGATGGTCGAGGTGACTCTCGCGCTGGTCGAGGCAGCGGTTGCGGGCCCCTAGCGACGCTCGCCGGACGGTCGGCCTCGCCGGCGGGAGCCACTCGGGCACCGCTCGCGGTCGGCCGAGGCCGTGATGGAGGAGCGGCGGCTCGGTCCAGTCGTCGGGCTCGGCACCTGGAAGGCCTTCGGAGCCGATGCGGTACTGGAGAAATCGTCGAGTCGGCACTCGGCGCCGGGTGCCGTCTGATCGACTCCTCGCCGATGTACGGCGCCGCCGAGGAGTCTCTGAGCGGCGTCGTGCGCGAACATCGGCGCGAGATCACCCTGGCGACCAAGATCTGGGCCGACACGGTCGAGGAGGGCCGGGCCCAATACGAGCGACAGCTTGCGTGGTTCGGCCAAGTCGAGATCGAGCAGGTGCATAACCTCCTGCTCTGGCGCGAGCAGCTCGGCTGGCTGGAGGAGGAGCGTGGAGCGGGCCGGATCGCGAAGCTGGGCGTGACTCACTACAGCCCCGCGGCGTTCGACGAGCTCGCTCAGGCACTCGAGACGCGGCGCTTCGACACCGTGCAGGTGCCGCTCAACCCGCGCGAACGAGAGGCCGAGGATCGTCTAGTGCCGCTTGCCGCCGAGCTCGGGGTGGGCGTGATCGTGATGCGTCCGCTTGGCGGTGAGGGCTCGGTGCCCCGCCCCCCGCGGCAGGCGGAGCTCGAGCCGCTGCGGGCCTTCAGAATCCAGACCTGGCAGCAGGCTCTGCTCAAATGGGCGCTCTCGGACGAGCGCGTCGATGTCGTTATTCCGGCGACACGGAATCCCGAGCACGCCCGCGCGAACGCCGCCGCCGGCTCGCCGCCCTGGCTCGGTCGGCAGGAGCGGGCGCTCGTGGAACGATTGGCCGGATGAAACGGGACGAGCAGCTGACGGCCTTCGCCGGCAAGCAGCCGAGCGCCGAGTTGCTCGCGATGTGCGTCATCGCGCCTTCCTTGATGTCCCTGCTCGATCCGGGCCGTCAGCGAATCGTGACCCGCTAGGTTTTGCGCTGATGAAGCTTGGCGTAGCCAGGGAAATCAAGCCCGACGAGTACCGCGTCGCCCTGACGCCGGCGGGGGCTCACGAGCTCGTCCAGCGCGGCCACGACGTCCTCGTCGAGAACGGCGCCGGCGAGGGAAGCGCCTTCAGCGACGACTCCTACCAAGCGGTCGGGGCGAGGGTCGTCTCGGTCGACGAGGTGTGGGAGACGAGCGAGCTCTTGCTGAAGGTCAAGGAGCCGATCGAGGGGGAATACGGCCGCCTCCGCGAGGGCCTCGTCCTCTTCACCTACCTGCACATCGCGGCCGACGAGTCGCTCACGAGGGCGCTCCTCGACAGCGGGATCACGGCTGTCGCCTACGAGACGGTCGAGACCGACGCACGGACGCTGCCGCTGCTGGCGCCGATGAGCGAGGTCGCCGGCAGGCTCGCCGCCCAGGCAGGTGCCTACTTCCTCGAGAAGCCACTTGGCGGGCGCGGCCTTCTGCTCGGCGGTGTCGCCGGCGTCTCGCCCGGCAAGGTCGTCGTGATCGGCGGCGGCATGGTCGGCTACAACGCTGCCGTGATCGCGCTCGGGCTCGGAGCGCAGGTGACGATCCTCGAGCGCTCGGTCGACCGGATGCGGCATCTCGAGGAGGTTCTGTCGGGGCGGGTCAGCCTGGTGATGTCCTCGACCCTGCAGATCGAGGAGTCGGTGGCCGAAGCCGATGTCGTGATCGGAGCCGTGCTGATCCCCGGCGCGCTCGCTCCAAAGCTGATCTCGCTCGCAATGGTTAAGGGAATGAAGAAGGGTGCGGTTCTCTGCGACGTGGCAATCGATCAGGGCGGCTGCGCCGAAACCTCTCGCCCGACGACGCACAGCGACCCCGTCTACGTCGTCGAGGGCGTGACGCACTACTGCGTCGCCAACATGCCGGGCGCCGTGCCGATCACCTCGACGAAGGCGCTCACGAACGTGACGCTCCCCTACGTCGAGTCGATCGCCGAGCACGGACTTCGCGAGGCAGTCGCCCGCGACCGAACCCTCGCCCGTGGCGTCAACGTGCTCGAGGGGAAGGTCACCTACGAGGCCGTGGCCGAAGCGCACAATCTCGAGTACTCGCCCCTAGACGACGCGCTGCCACTGGCCCCTGTCTGACGGAGCCGGCGTGGAGCGGTGCCACCCTGGCACATCCCCGCGTTTCGACCCGCGCAGCGCGAAACGACCGCTCGGTAGGGCGGCGTTCGGCGCCATCCAGCGCGAGCGCGCCCGCCGATTCGGCGCGGTTCGAGCGGTGTGCTTCGAAACCTGACGAGCTTAGGGTGCAGGCTGCTCTGGCTTGCGGCGCTGGGGGGTCACCTTGACCACGATCCAGGTGACGCTGGCCGCGAGGACGATCACGGCGAGGATGAACCCGAGCAGGCCGAGCAGTCCCAGTCCGGTCGCCATGACGAACCTAGAATAGCCGCGTGTCGCGCGCCTGCGTGATCGTGCTCGATGCCGTCGGCGCGGGAGCGCTGCCGGATGCTGCCGACTTCGGTGACCTCGGCTCGGACACGCTCGGAAACGTCGCTCGCGCGGTGGGGGGTCTCGACCTGCCGAACCTGGAGGCGCTCGGCCTCGGGAACGTCGAGTCGCTCGAAGGGTGCCCGCCGCAGCCGGGGGCGCCCGCGGTTGCAGGGCGCTTGATCGAGCGCTCGAAGGGCAAGGACACGACCACCGGGCACTGGGAGCTGATGGGTGTCGTGACGCCGCAGGCGATGCCGACCTACCCGCACGGATTTCCACACGACGTCATTGATCCGTTCATGCACAGGACCGGCCGCGGCGTCCTCGGCAACAAACCGGCCTCGGGGACGGAGATCATCCAAGAACTGGGGGAAGAGCACCAGCGATCCGGCAAGTGGATCGTGTACACCTCCGCCGACTCCGTCTTCCAGATCGCGGCCCACGAGGAGACGATTCCGCTCGAGGAGCTCTACGCCGCGAGCCGGATCGCGCGCGAGATCCTGACGGGCAACCATGCCGTCGGCCGCGTGATCGCGCGGCCCTTCACCGGCGAGCCCGGCAACTACGAGCGCACGGCGAACCGCCACGATTTCTCGCTCGAGCCCCGGCGTCCGAACTACCTGACGCTGATCCGTGAAAGCGGGAAAGTGGTGCACGGCATCGGCAAGATCTCCGACATCTTCGCGGGTCAGGACATCGACGAATCGCATCCGACCAAGTCCAATGTCGAGGGCATCCAGCAGACCGAAACGCTGCTGCGTGAACTCGAGGACGGGTTCATCTTCACGAACCTCGTCGAGACGGACATGCTCTGGGGGCACCGCAACGACCCCGTCAACTTCCACCGCTGCCTCCAGGATTTCGACCGCCGCCTGCCCGACCTGCTCGAGGCCCTACGGCCCGGAGAGCTTTTGATTCTGACCTCAGATCACGGCTGCGATCCGACGACGCCGTCGACCGACCACTCGCGTGAGCACGCGTTGCTGCTCGCGTACGTGGCCGGCAAGAACGCGGCCGGACGCATTCACGAGGGCGAGTTCGCCGACGTTGGCTCGACCGTCAACAAGTGGCTTGGTGGCAAGGCCCCCGGACGCGGGATCCCGGGCACGCCGATCCTCGAGCCTTGAGCCTGAACGACCCCGAGCTCGTTCGCCGGGAATACTCGGACGAGACCCGGCTGGCGACCCGCCGAGCGCTCTGGGAGAGCTCCGATGGCCCCGACCCCTGGCAGGTCGCGTTCGAGGCCGTTGCCGAACGGAAGCCGAACCGGATCCTTGAGGTCGGCCCGGGGCCGGGTGAATTCTCGGCTCGACTCGGCCGCGATTTCGGAGTGGACGTGGTGGCGGTCGATCTGTCGCCGCGGATGGTCGAGCTCGCGCGGGCGCGCGGTGTCGATGCGCGGCTCGGCGACATCCAGGCCCTGCCCTACGCGGACGCGTCCTTCGACTGCGCCGTGGCGGCGTGGGTCCTCTACCACGTGCCGGATCTGGAGCGCGGGCTCGGGGAGCTCGCGCGCGTGCTCGGGCCTTCGGGGCGGCTGGTCGCGGTGACGAACAGTGCGCGAAACCTCTGGGAGCTCTGGTCGCTCTTCGGCGCCGACGCCGAGCGGCGGCACCCGTTCAGTTGTGAGAACGGGGCCGCCTTGCTCGAGGGGCACTTCGCCAGGGTCGAGCGTCTCGATGTTCGGGGGCGGGTGTGGATTTCCGATCGGGAGGAAGCACGGCGCTACGTCGCAGCCTCGGTGACCCGCTCGCACCTCGCCGACGAGCTGCCCGAGGACGTCTGGCCGCTGCAGGCCACGAGCTCCGTCTGCATCCTCGTCGCCGACAAGGAGAGCGCGTGATCCGAGTTCCGGAGCTGATCCAGCGTAAGCGCGACGGCGAGGAGCTTGCGGCCGAGGAGATCGCCGAGCTGATTCTCGGTTACGCCAGGGACGAGATTCCGGATTACCAGCTGGCCGCCTTTTGCATGGCCGTCTTTTTCCGCGGTCTCTCGACCGCGGAGACCTATGCCCTGACCGACGCGCTGATCCGGACGGGCGAGACTGTTGATCTCCACGGCGCGCTCGGCAGGAAGATCGTCGACAAGCACTCCACGGGCGGTGTCGGCGACAAGACCTCGATCGCCGTCGGCCCAGTCGTGGCGGCGTGCGGGGTGCCGTTCGCGAAGATGAGTGGCCGCGGGCTCGGTCACACGGGCGGCACGCTCGACAAGCTCGAGTCGATCCCCGGGTTTCGCGTCGAGCTGACCACGTCGGAACTGGTCGAGCAGGTGATGGAGGTCGGACTCGCGATCGTCGGTGCCACGGCCGAGCTCGTCCCGGCGGACAAACGGCTCTACGCCCTTCGCGACGTGACCGCCACCGTCGACAACTACTCGCTGATCGCCGCGAGCATCATGTCGAAGAAGATCGCGGGTGGCGCCGATGCGATCGTGCTCGACGTCAAGGTCGGTGACGGTGCCTTCATGAAGTCGCGCGCCGACGCCGAGACACTCGCGGAGGTGATGGCCGATCTCGGCCGGCGCGCGGGGCGTCAAGTCGTCGCCCTGCTGAGCGACATGGAGCAGCCGCTCGGCCACGCCGTCGGCAATGCGCTCGAGATCCGCGAGGCGATCGCCACCCTTCGCGGTCAGGGCCCGCCGGACTTCGTCGAGCTCGTTGTCGAAGCCTCGGCCCAACTGCTGGCGGTCTCCGATTTGGGCCTGGCGATCGAGCCGGCCCGCAAACGGGTTCGGGCGGCGATCGACGAGGGGTCGGCGCTCGCCGCCTACGAACGCTGGATCCGCGCCCAGGGCGGGGATCCCGGCGAGCAGGTGCTCCCGCGTGCGAGCGTGATCCGCGAGGTGCCGGCGCCGCGGGCGGGCTACGTCAGCG